>NZ_NIQC01000018.1 GCF_002216005.1 Natranaerobius trueperi | reverse complement strand
ATATTTGATTTCTAGCCCGGTGAAAATAGCGGAGGGGATACACCTGTTACCATGCCGAACACAGCAGTTAAGCCCTCCTGCGCCTATGGTACTGGGAGCGAAAGCTCCTGGGAGAGTAGGTCTTCGCCGGGCTTTATATATATTTCTGACTCCCTATATAGGGTGTTTTTTTTATGATTTAATTTCAATGGTAGAATATTCCTGATATCTTAAGTTATAATAGTTTCAAGGTGAATTTTGTAAATTGCGTTTTACTATCTACAGAAAGAGGGGTTAGTGATGCAAAAATTACAAAATCGATCTTTGAAATTTAAAATTATCACTTTAGGTTGTCCCTTAAATCAGTCTGATAGCGATTCTTTTAGAGATAGATTATTAGAGAGTGGCTTTAATGAAACTGCTGATATTGCAGATATTTATATTATCAATTCGTGTGTAGTAACACAAAAGGCTGCTCGTAATTCTAGAAAGGAAGCGAGAAAGGCAAAAAAACTCAACCCAAATTCTATTGTATGTCTTATGGGTTGTTATGGAGAAATTGAAAAAGAAGTATTAAAAAATAATATTCCAGAGATTGATCATGTGGTAGGAACTAAAGACCGTAATTATTTATTAGAAGAATTAACTGAAACAACAAGCTTAGTCTTTGAAAAAACAGCTAAATATGATGAACTAGGTATAACACATAGATCAATTAAGTCTCGCCCAGTTGTAAAAATTCAAGAAGGTTGTAACAATAAATGTAGTTACTGTATTGTAACTATTGCGCGAGGACAGCCAAGGAGTAGAAAATATGAAAATATAAAAAAGCAAGTTACACAATTTCTAGAAAATGGATATAAAGAAATAATCTTAGCAGGTACTAATATGGGGGTTTATGGTATTGACTTACAAACTGATATCAATTTAGCTACCTTGCTAGATAGACTTGCTTCACTCCCTTATAAAAATTTTCGTTTAAGGTTAAGTTCTTTAGAACCTATGGAAGTCACAGAAGAAGTACTACAAGTAATTAAAAAACATAATAAAATTTGTAACAACCTTTATCTTCCTCTGCAAAGCGGTAGTGACAATATACTTAAGAGAATGAATAGGAATTATACAACTGATGACTTTGCTCAGTTAGTTAACAGGGCAAGAACTCTAATGCCTGATATTAGTATCGTAACTGACTTAATTTCAGGTTTTCCTGGTGAACAAAGGAAAGATCATAAAAGGACTATGGAATTTGTTTCTGAGTTAAGATTAAGTAAGGTTCATGTTTTTACATATTCACCCCGTCCGTATACACTGGCATATAACTTTAAAGATCAAGTAAGGCCTGATATTAAGAAACGACGTACAGATGAGATAAAACAATTAGACTTACAATTAACTAAAAAGTTTCATGAAGATAATTTAAAAAGCATAAAAAGAATCTTGATCGAGCAAATCAATAATATAGGTGAACATTTATCTATAAAGGGTTTCTCGGATAATTATTGTTTGTTAGAATGTACTGTAGGTGAAAATGATAATATTTATAATAACGAATTTATTTATACCATAGGTTTAGAAGCACATGAATGGGGTATTAAAGGGCAGGTTTTATTACCTAAGGAGGTGAAATAATTGATTTCTAAAGAACTTGTTGAGAGAATAAATACATTAGCTAATAAGAAAAAAGAAAAAGGACTCACAAAAGAGGAACAAGAAGAACAAACTAAATTAAGAAAAGAATACCTGAAAGCAGTTAGACAGCAAGTTATCAATCAGATGGGTGGCCCTCCACCAAAAGATAATTCACATAAAGAAGATTGTGGATGCAATAAAAATAAGAAACACAGCTAATATAACTGACCATTTTCAAGAAGTCAATCGAAAATATATGGTACCAATCATTCTATGGTTGGTGCCATTTTTTATTTCTTGTAGTGAACTTTTAACATAAAAAAGCTCCTCTTTTTAGATAAACAGTTCAGTTTTTTATACTGTCTAAAAGGGGAGCATAACACTATTAGCTGTGCTTTTTTATTAAATTTTGACTATTGTCTATAATCCTTTTTGTATTTTTAGAAAAGAAAAGTTCTTGTTCTTTCTTACTAGCACCCAATTCTTCAAGTATTTCCCACTAAACTTTTAAATATGGTAGCTAAACCCACGTGGAAACCAACTAGAATCTGTGCCGAAAATCATTCTTTCAGGACCAAGTGTTTTTAATGATTTATTAAAAATATCCTTCAATTCTAAATCATAGGCCATCCAGTCTAACCATTGATTAGAACCGGATGAATCTACATATATATTGGGAAGACTCCATGCTAAGTGAAGTACTTCTTGTAAGTATCCGGCACCAAAATGAGGTATTATTATTGGCATATTAGGATATGATCTAGCTATTTCAAAACTAGAAAGTGGGTTGATGAACTTATAAGAGGCTAGTCCACCCGGACCACTATTCCGAAATGGATCAATACAGGTAACTTTCTTTCATTTAAATACTTCCAGATAGGTTCAAGATCTGGATCGTCAAATGGTTTTTCCATATATGGGGCTAAAATTTTATGTCCTAAAAGACCTAATTCTTCAATTCCTCTTTTTAACTCAAAAAAAGCATTTGGCTCTTGTATATCATGGTGAGTGAAGCCAATAAAACTGTCTGGATATAAGTTGATAATATGAGCAAGAATATCATTATCAAATCCTGCAGTTACTGCGTTCACTTTTTCTAACCCATAGAACTCTCGTCTACGATTCCAAAGTTCACCAGCTGCCTCTGGTGTATAAGTTTTACCATCTGGCTTATAAAAACCCCATTTCCGGAAAAAATTCTCTTGCAGTTTTTTACGATAATCACTTATAACTTTATTATTACTACCGGTTTTTTTGGGTTTTTGTCTTTGGACAGGGAGATGAATATGAAAATCAATGACTGGAAAATTTGGCATTATAGGTTTTGATGACATGTACAACCTCCTATCAGTATTACTTTATATTTTATACTAGCATAAAATATAGTTAGTGGCAAAAAAAGATAATTGAACTAATATTTATAAACGATAGATGTATAACACTGGAATAACAACACATAATAGACATGAGAACTAATAAAACAGGAGGTGTGACAATGACACATAATCAGCAAAATTATGGTGGAAGGGCACCATACCAAACAAGTCAATACAGAGGATATACAGGAAGTACAAAACCAACTCAGTATAATCCAGATGCATACCATACTAGTAAGTATAAAGGTTATAATCAAAATCAACAGACAGATCAGATTCAAAATCCAAATGTAGGTGGAAGTCAACCACATAACTATCACACTAGCCAGTACCAAGGATATAGTGGTAACCAAAAACCGAGCCAATATAATCCAAGTGCGTATCAAACTTCAAGATATCAAGGCTATGGTCCAGGAAATGCACCACAAGCTAGAAATAACGCTCCAAGATATTCCAGTGCACAGCAAACCCAAATGAATCAACCAAATATGGTTCAAGGCATGAATACAGGACAAAACCAAGGACCAATTACTAGTCAAAGAGCCCCATACCAAACAAGTCAATACAGAGGATATACAGGAAGCACAAAACCAACTCAGTATAATCCAGATGCATACCATACTAGTAAGTATAAAGGTTATAATCAAAATCAACAGACAGATCAGATTCAAAATCCAAATGTAGGTGGAAGTCAACCACATAACTATCACACTAGCCAGTATCAAGGTTACAGTGGTAACCAAAAACCGAGCCAGTATAATCCAAGTGCGTATCAAACTTCAAGTTATCAAGGCTATGGTCCAGGAAATGCACCACAAGCTAGAAATAACGCTCCAAGATATTCTGGTGCACAGCAAACCCAAATGAATCAACCAAATATGGGTCAGGGAACGAGATATGGTCAGCAAAATCCTATGAGCAGAGGATACGGACAAATGAACCAAGGTGTTCAACCCCAAATTAATCGATGTAGACAAAACATTGAACAGATCAATCAAATTTGTAACCAATTAGCACAGGCAGAACAACAAAATAGACAAGAAATCGAAAAGCTACACCAAATAGAACAAGATAATTATCGGAGACTAGAACAAGTAAGTCAAATTGAAGCTCAAGCTTCACAACAATTGCAGCAAATTCAAGCAATGTGTAATCAAGTTTCACAAGAATTCAGAGTTATCGAAAACCAAATGTTAAATCAGAACAATTAATATGAGAAGTATTAAGCTACCTAATAGGAGTCCCACAAGGGGCTCCTTTTTTACGTCGATTGTGGTCAATATTGCATAAAATTTGAAGATGATGTACAATGAATATGACTTTAAAAGACTGATAATATGGCAATAGAAGGAGTTGTCAGACTTGTACATTAAAACTAAAGAACAAGCGGAAAACATAGCCAATATGGCAAGTAAGTGGATTAAAACAAAGGTAGAAGAAGCCGGATGTAAAGGTACTGTAGTAGGGTTAAGTGGTGGTATAGACTCAGCAGTAGTAGCAGCGCTGTCTAAAAAAGTATTTCCAAATGACACTTTGGGATTAGTGATGCCTTGTCATAGTGAACCTCAAGATGCTGAAGATGCCTATACTTTAGCTAAACAATTAGATATAAATTATAAAGAAGTTAATCTAACCTCTACTTTTGATGAGATGTATTATCAATTAACTGATCAAAAAATTGCGTCTGATATGGCTTTAGCTAATATCAAACCACGTCTAAGAATGACTGTACAATATTATTATGCACAAACCTTTCGATATCTGGTATTAGGCACTAGTAATAAAAGTGAACTATTAATAGGTTATTTTACTAAATATGGAGATGGTGCAGCAGATTTATCTCCAATTGCTAATTTTACAAAGATGGATATTTATAGATTAGCTGAATATTTAAATATACCACAATGTATTATAGATCGTCCTCCGACTGCTGGTATTATTTCAGGTCAAACAGATCAGGACGAGTTAGGGTTTACCTATGAAGATATTGAAAAGTATTTTATGGGTGAAGACCTACCTGTTGATATAGTTAATAAAATCCAAAAATTAGAAAAAGCTAGTAAACACAAAAAAACGTTGCCGCCTGTATTTGATCTTGATAATAGATAATTAATATAGAGGAGGGAATATTTGTGGCCGGACATTCAAAATGGGCAAATATAAAACATAAAAAAGCAAAAGAAGATGAAAAAAGAGGTAAATTGTTTAGTAAATTATCTAAAGAGATAATAGTAGCTGCCAAAGAAGGTGGCGGTGATCCAGACAAAAATAACCGACTTCGTATAGCAATACAAAAGGCGAAAGATAATAATATGCCTAATGAGAATATAGAAAGAGCAGTAAAGAAAGGAACTGGTGAGCTAGAAGGAGTTAATTATGAAGAGCTAACCTATGAAGGTTACGGCCCAGCTGGGATTGCTGTTTTTTTAGATGTAATGACTGATAATAAAAATAGAACTGCTTCAGAAGTAAGACACTTATTTACCAAAAATGGTGGTAATCTAGGTGAAAATGGCTGCGTCGCTTGGATGTTTTCAAGAAAAGGACTTATCACATTAGATAGTGACCAAAATCAAGTAGACGAAGAAGAATTTATGTTAACAACAGTCGAAGCTGGAGCAGAGGATGTTAAAATAGATGAAGCTACCATAGAGGTAATAACTGACCCTCAAGATTTTGAAAATGTACGCCAAGCTTTAGAAGACCAAGGTTTAGAGCTTTCTTTTAAAGAAGTGACCATGCTTCCTAGCACTACTGTAAAAGTTGAAGGAGATGATGCTAAAAAAGTTCTCAAGTTATTAGAAGAATTAGAAGATCACGATGATGTCCAAAACGTCTATGCTAATTTTGATATAGATGATTCACTGATTGACTCTTAAGAATAATCCCCTCAATATTTGGAAAAAATACTTTTAGGTGTACTTTCCAAATTGGGGGGAATCTTTTTTATGAAATTAACAAAAAATAGCGTAGTTACAGGTGTTATCGTAGTTATTAGTATATCGGCTGTAATAGCACAATTTTCTATAAATGGTGGTATTTCAGAGGAAGAAATAACAGATGAAACTAATATTAAATATGTAATAAAATACTTACGATGTGGAACCACTAAAAAGTTAGATGAAGATAATCCACCGGTGATCTTTCAGAATATGGTTTTTGAGGGTTTTACTGAATCTGAGCTAAAGAATTTTTTACCATCTGGTTGGCAAGTAGATGAATTTAGTGCAGAAGAATTAAGCTTAATTTATTATGGAGATAGGTGCCCTGAACATGAAGAAGAAGTAGTGTCAGATAGCAATGGTACAGACGCAGGATATATTGGTATCTACCAAGATAAAATTGCTATATATGAAGGAGAACCACCGAACGGAGAGTTAATAGAAATAACAAGACATGATATAAAAGAGGTTTATAGATATGAATTAGAAGAAGGTATTATTTTCGAAAATGAGGAAGAAAAAGATCAAATACTAGAAAGTTATACTAGTTGATGAGGAGTGTTATAAGAGTGATAATTTTAGGGGTTGATCCTGGAATTGCTGAGTGTGGCTATGGTATAATACACGTTAAAGGTAGTAAACGAAAATGTTTAGTCTGTGGAGTTTTACGAACCTATTCAACACAAACTCCAACAGAAAGACTTAAAGAAATTTATACAGGAATGATAAATTTAATTGAGGAATTTTCACCAGATACAGCTGCAATTGAAAGCTTGTTTTTTAGTAAGAATACTAAAACAGCCATGCAAGTAGGACAAGCCAAAGGTGTTATCATGCTTGCTTTAGCTCATAGTCATTTAGATGTTTTTGAATATACTCCACTACAAGTTAAACAAGGTGTTTGTGGTTATGGAAGTGCCTCAAAGGATCAAGTTCAAAAAATGGTGCAGCGAATATTAAATTTGTCAAAAATACCTAAACCAAATGATGCAGCTGATGCTTTAGCAGTTTCTTTATGTCATTCACAATCTTTACAAATTAAAACTAAACTACATAATGAATGTGGGGGATGGAAGTGATAAGAAGGATAAAAGGTGAATTATTAGAAAAAACTGAACAATACTGTGTTGTAATGGCTTCAGGAATAGGGTATAAAATATTTATTACACCCTCTTGTTATAACTATTTACCTGATACTGGTGAGAATGTTCATCTATATACATTTATGGCCGTTAAAGAAGATGCTATTACTCTGTACGGATTTCTAGAGTCAGAACAATTAGCTGTTTTTGAATTAGTTTTAAATGTTTCTGGGATAGGCCCCAAAATAGCTTTGGCAGTAGTCGGGGAAATTGCTCCCACTCAATTTTATTTGTCGGTACTAAATAATGAAATCTCACAATTGACTCGTGTTCCTGGAATAGGTAAAAAGTCAGCCCAGCGGGTAGTACTAGAGTTAAAAGAAAAAGTTAAAGATATAACATCTCAAGATTTATTGAATGAAGAATCTTCTGTGTTAACTTCTAATGACCAAGCTGATAGTGGACAATTTACAGAACCGTCTAATTACGTTGAGCTTAAAACTGCTCTTAGTAGTTTAGGATATACAAGCAAAGAGATTGAAAAAGCAGTTCAAAGTTTACAAGGTTCGGTCAATGAAACTATGGAGATGGAAGATTTATTACGCTTGGCTCTCCAAAGATTAAATAAGCAGTAGTGGGGAGGAAAAATACATGAGTGATGAAAGAATAATTACAAGTGAACAAACAGGAGAAGACTATTCTTTAGATAATAATCTACGCCCTAAGGAATTTTCAGATTATATAGGTCAAGAGAAAGTTAAAACTAATTTAGAGATTTTTATAAAGGCTGCTGTGGAAAGAGCTGAAGCTCTAGATCATGTTTTACTTTATGGGCCACCAGGACTGGGAAAAACTACACTATCACATATAATAGCTGAACAAATGGGGGTTAATATCCATGTGACCTCTGGCCCAGCAATTGAAAGACCCGGAGATCTAGCTGCTATCTTAACTAATTTAGAAGAAAGAGATGTACTTTTTATTGATGAAATTCACAGACTTAATCGAAGTGTTGAAGAAATTTTATACCCAGCAATGGAAGATTATACAATTGATATAGTAGTTGGAAAGGGGCCTAGTGCTAGAAGTATCAGGTTAGACTTAGCACCTTTCACTTTAGTAGGTGCAACAACTAGGGTTGGTAGTTTATCTAGTCCCCTTAGAGATAGATTTGGTGTTGTTAATAGACTAGACTTTTATAATCAAGAAGAACTTTGTGAAATTATTTCAAGATCTGCTTCTATTTTAGGGATAGAAATATCAGAAGATGGGGCAAAAAAGCTTGCTAACAGTTCTAGAGGAACACCAAGAATTGCTAATCGTTTATTAAAAAGGGCTAGAGACTACGCACAAGTAAAAGCTGATAATATTATAACTACAGAAGTAGCTGATAAGGCATTAGAAATGTTAGAAGTTGATTCTTATGGACTTGATGAGATTGATAGAAGATTGATGAAAACAATTTTTAAAAAGTTTGATGGTGGCCCTGTGGGGTTAGATACGTTAGCAGCTTCTATTAGCGAAGAATCTGAAACAATTGAAGATGTTTATGAACCGTTTTTACTGCAATTAGGATTTTTAAATAGAACTCCTAGAGGACGAGTGCTAACCCCTGCTGGAATTAGGTATTTAGGGTACGATCCTTTAGCTAAGGATAGTGATGTTCAACAAAGGTTATTTTAAAAATAGAATAATAACTTTTGTTGTGAGGTGTTAATATGTATGATCAAATTGGTAGACTCTTAATTACATTTGGTATTTTGTTTTTAGTTTTAGGTGGTGTATTTACTTTATTATCACGTATTGGTAATATTGGTCGTTTACCTGGGGATATATTTATACAACGTGGGAATGGGACTTTTTTCTTTCCTATTGTAACTTCAATTATAGTTAGTATTATACTTTCGTTGATTCTTTCAGTAATTATAAGACGTTAAAATATTTATTAAGGGAGAAGGAGGAGCAACTTGTGAAATCTAAAAAAATCTTTACTTCATTATTAATACTTGGCTTTACTATTGGGGTGTTCTCTCAGAGTGGTGAAGCTATTTTTGCTGAAGAAACTAAAGAAGATGTAGATATAAAAGAACAAAAAACTACAGTTGAAGATGATGAGTTATCTTCTTTTGTTGAGGTAGGTCTGTTACATTCTGAATTTGACAGCTTGGCTGAAGAGGTGGAGTTAGAAAGTGTTTATGGAGATAAACTTCAATTGTCTGCAGAATTTGAAGATTATATTATCCCTATTGAGACTTTAGATGATAATATAACGATAGAGAAAAATGAAAAATTTAAGATTGATAACAAAAAGTTAAAACCACTAGAAAATTCTATACAACTAAAACTAGGACCTTTTAATTCAAAAAACATATTAGAAAAAATTGAAGCAGAAATTTCCGATGACTATGTTTATAATACTGAAGAGGGTAAGAATTCATATTTCTTGAATTTGATAGTAGATGAAACTGAAATTGATGATATTAATAGTATTATTGAAGATACTTTAGAAATGCAAGGATTTAAATTTCACTCTGATTATTTAGCTATATTAAAAGTAGATGAGGATAAAAGAAATTTAGAAGAAAAGAAAGGTGATTTGAAAGTCAAAGATGTCTATATAACTTCTTTTTCGAAGGATGAATGGGCAATATACGCACCCTTATCAGACTATACTGATGGGTTTCACTTATTTAAGGATTATGACCTGAGTAGTTGTGATTTTGATATTATTGGGCCAGGATATTTTGTTAACAATGATGATGAGCTAATTACATATCAAAAGAGTGGTAGTTATTCTATAGCTTTTCAGGGTGACTTTGATTACATTAGCCTAAAGTCTTTAAAAGAAGATTTAAGCGAAGTCTTATTAAAAGACACAAATTATGTTTATGATAATCTACCAGGTGTAGTAATGGATAGCTTTCAAACTAAAGATGAAGCAGAGGATACCTTAGATTTTATTAAAGAGCTCGATGTTTTAAAAGGTATTGAAAATATAAGTGAAATTTCTGTTATTGACACCCAAGATATGAACAAGTTTGAGAAAAGTTATCTTGGTGATAAAGAAATTGAGAGATTAGCGATTAATTCAAAATATGACAAACCAATTAAACTTTTAAATAATAAAAAATCCTATCGTGGTAAGTTAACAATAACTAACAAAGATGAGGGGTTAATGGTTACTAATATTCTATCTCTTGAAGATTATTTAAAAGGAGTTGTGCCTGCAGAAGCTTATGCTTCTTGGAATAAAGAAGCCTTAAAAGCACAAGCTGTCGCGTCAAGGACCTATGCTATGTTTACAAAGGGAAATAGATATAGTGAATTTGATTTATGTGATACTCAATTTACTCAGGTATATAATGGGTATGGGCATGAAACCGAAAGAACAAATGAAGCAGTTAAGGAGACCAGGGGAGAAAAGATATATTTTAATGACAGATTAATAAATGCATTATATCATTCTAACTCTGGTGGGGTAACAGAAGATTCCGAAAATGTGTGGGGTTCTGATGTAGCTTATTTAAGATCTGTAGAAAGTCCTTGGGATGAATCAGCTGTTGATCGAGGTTCTTCATATAGCTACAAATGGGAACGAGAATATAATAGAAATGAATTATCTGAAATAGTTGATGACTCTTATGGTATTGGTGATTTAAAAGAAATTGAGATTACAGAAAAGACTGAAGCGGGACGTATTAAGTACCTAACCTACAAAGGAGAAGATAGTGAACATGAAGTTTTTGGTGATTCTATAAGAAGTCCTCTAGGACTTAAAAGTACAATGTTTAAAATAGATTCAAATAGGGATGAAACAGAGCTTAATATTAAGAGTGCAGATGGTAGTATGACTTATAAAGAAACTAAAGATGAAGAATTATATGCTATTACAGGAGAAACTAATGAACCAAGAAAAGTAAAAGAAGAAAGCTTACATATAAAAGGTCAGAAAGGTACTAAAGAAATTCAACGTGTCTTAATGTATTACCTATATGGAAATGGATTTGGCCATGGACTAGGAATGAGCCAATGGGGTGCTCATGGAATGGCTGAAGATGGGTATAATTATAAAGAAATACTAAATCATTACTATACTGATCAAGTTGAGATTAAATAAATTAAACATAAAGGGAAGGTATTAATTATGAAGTTAGAAGAATTTGATTATAATTTACCAGAAGAACTAATAGCTCAAAAACCGTTATTTAATCGTTCAGATTCTCGACTAATGATGGTAAATAGAGAATTTAAGGAAATCAAAAACGAAAGCTTTAAAAATATAATTGATTATGTACAAAAAGGTGACTTATTCATTGTTAATAATAGTAAGGTTATGCCTGCTAGACTATTTGGTAAGAAAAAAGAAACAGGTGGTAAATTAGAAATGGTGTTAATCCATCCTACAGAAAATGAGGGTGAATGGGAAGTTCTTGTTAAACCAGGGAAAAGGGCTAAACCAGGAACAATATTTGAATTTGGAGATGGTATTCTAGAAGCTGAAATCAAATCAACAACACCTGAAGGTGGAAGAATTGTTAAGTTTAATTACCAAGGTAATTTCCAACAAATATTAGACCAATTAGGAGAAATGCCATTACCTCCCTATATAAAAAGGCAATTAGATGATCCTGACAGATATCAAACAGTCTACGCTAAAGAAAGAGGTTCAGTTGCAGCACCTACAGCAGGGTTACATTTTACACCTGATCTTATAGAAAAAATAAAAGAGAAAGGTGGAGATGTAATAGAACTAACATTACATGTTGGTTTAGGTACATTCAGACCTGTTAAAGTAACAGATATTGAAAAGCATAAAATGCACTCAGAGTATTACTATTTACCTGTAGAAAGTGCAGAGAAAATAAATAATGCGAAAAGGAATGGCTGTAGAGTAATAGCAGTTGGGACAACAGCAGTGAGAACTTTAGAGACATGTAAAACTGAAGAGAAAGGTAAATGTGTAAAATCTAGCAAAGGATGGACTGATATTTTTATCTATCCTGGGTATGAGTTTAAAGTTGTAGATTCACTAGTTACTAATTTCCATTTACCTAAATCAACTTTATTAATGCTTGTATCAGCATTTGCTAGTAATGAATTAATAATGGAAGCATATCAAGAAGCAGTTCAAGAAAAGTATCGGTTTTTTAGTTTCGGAGATGCGATGTTTATAGAATAGTGTTTTAGATAAACTTCGGGGGATAATTAGGAACTCAAAATGGAATGAAATATCTAATAATTTATTTATCAAATTAGCAAATTATATTGAAAAATAGTAGTTTTAGCTTTGTTGATGGGTGTAATTTATAGCATTTGTTATGTGTTCTTTTCCGGAGTATTCTTTGAAAAGTTTGTTGAAGAGAATTTATATAATAATTTTCAAAACTACGTTAGTTTGATTTTAATTTTTGTAATTGCACCTTGAATTAAGTGTAAGAAAACTACTAGTCTATACAGAAAGTACATTTGAACTTGTCTTAGGTGTAATAGCTCTTGCCGGAGTTTTTATGATACGTAAATATTTTTTTATTGAAAGTTTTGAACCAAATGAATCTTTTTTAATTGGTGATAGTACATATGTAAAACATGCAAATGAAATAGCTTGGTGAAAAAGAAAACAAAGAGTTACAGCTAAATACAACTTTTACTGTAGGAGACGCAAGGCTTACAGTATTAGATATGAATGAAAAATTTCACAGCGAAAATTAAAGTAAATAAACTCAAAGTATAAAATTGGATGGTGGTAAAATGGCAGTTTCTTATATTGTTAATCAAAAGTCTTCTGAATGTGATGCAAGGGTTGGAACATTAAAAACTCCTCATGGTGAAGTAGAAACTCCAGTATTTATGCCAGTAGGGACTCAAGCTACAGTTAAAACTATGACCCCAGATGAACTAAAAGAATTGGAATCAGAGATTATACTTAGCAACACTTATCATTTATATTTAAGACCCGGGTCAAAATTAATTAAAGAAGCTGGTGGGCTTCATAAATTCATGAACTGGGATCGCCCAATACTAACTGATAGTGGAGGTTTTCAAGTGTTTAGTCTTGGAAACCGTAGAAATATAACAGAACAAGGCGTAGAATTTCGTTCACATATAGATGGATCGAAAATGTTTCTTTCTCCTGAAAAAGCAGTAGAAATCCAAGAAGATTTAGGTTCAGACATTATGATGGTTTTTGATGAATGTCCCCCTTATCCAGCTGATGAAATTTATGTTAAAAAATCTTTGGATAGAACACTTAGATGGGCGAAAAGATGTAAAGATAGTCAAAATCATGCTGATAAACAGGCGTTATTTGGGATAGTCCAAGGTGGTATGTATCCTAAACTTCGAAAGGAAAGTGCCCTTAGGACTGTTGAGCTTGACTTTCCTGGGTATGCAGTAGGTGGTTTAAGTGTAGGAGAACCGAAAGAATTAATGTTAGAAGTACTTGAGAATACTACTCCGTTCTTACCAGAAGAAAAACCTAGATACTTAATGGGTGTTGGAACGGCTGATTATTTAGTTGAAGGTGTATATCGTGGGATTGATATGTTTGATTGCGTATTTCCGACAAGAGTTGCACGTAACGGTACAGCTATGACTTGGACTGGCAAAATGACAGTGCGAAATGCAAGCTATAAAAAAGATTTTAGTCCTATTGATAAGTCATGCGAATGCTATACATGTAAAAATTATAGTCGTGCTTATATAAGACACCTTGTTAAAACTAATGAAATATTAGGTTTTAGACTTATTACTTGGCATAACCTGTATTTTTTGGTACAGTTAATGAAGGAAATTCGTCAGGCGATAAAGAATGATAACTTTAAGGACTGGCGAGAATCATTTTATAAATCTTATCAACATAATTAAAGGAGGAATTTTTTAAAATGGAACAATTTATTCCATTGATTGTTCTGATTGCAATTTTTTATTTCTTGCTTATCAGACCTCAACAAAAACAGCAAAAACAAAGAAAGGAAATGCTTGATAACCTACAGAAAAATGACAAAGTTATCACTATCGGTGGTATACATGGTACAATTAAAGATATTAAAGGAGAAACTTTAACTCTAAAAGTTGCTGAAAGTCTTCATATAACTTTATCAAAATTTGGTGTTCAATCAGTAGTAAATGAAGAAGCAAATTCAGAAGAGTAATAAAATGCATAATTTCCCATCACCTCACATAAACATCTATTAGCTATTTTATGGAGGTGATGGGATTGACAAAATCAGCTAAGACGAATGCTTCTTTTATTGGTGATTCTCGCCTTACATCAATTTTATTAGGTGTTGTACTTGCTTACTGTATTTCATTAGTAGTATTTGTTTTTTCGTCTTTATTATTTACTTTAACTCCATTAACAGAAGCTATTATGCCTTATATCACGTATATAACAACTGTTATTAGTATATTCATTGGAGGAATATATACAGCTGGTAAAATTGGCTATAAAGGTTGGTTAAATGGCGGAATTTGTGGTTTGATCTATTTAATTGGATTATTTATATTAAGTTTATTACTTAATGTTAATGTAGTTTTTGGTTTACAATTATTATCTAGGATTGTACTTTCCTTTCTTATAGGTGCTATAGGTGGAATTTTAGGAATAAATATGTAGTGTATCTAAGTTTATGAATAATTAGTTATTATTGATCAGTGTAAGACAAAGTTTATTTACACAACATAATTAGTGAAACCTCTTTTCTGGGGGTGCATTAATTGGCAGCTGGCCGTCGTCGCCTACCTGGTGAGACCAACCCAAAGTTAGCAAAACTTAAGTATGAAGTCGCAAAAGATTTAGGTTTAAAGTCAGATATAGATGAAAGAGGTTGGGATAATATGACAACTAGAGAGGTAGGAAAGATTGGCGGAAACATGGTTAAGAAAATGGTAGATAGTTTTAAAAATGAAAATGATTAGAAATAGCCGGGGAAACTCCCCGGCTATACAAACATATTATATAAAATATGAAAAAAGGCCTTGACCATCACACATTCTAAAAGTACAATGTTAACAGAGACCAAGAATATTTTGTTAGAGGAGGTAATTTATTTTGGCTAATAAAATTACTAAGGATATGACTATTAGTGAGGTATTAAAAACTGATAAAAAGACAGCTGAAGTATTCATGGAACATGGTATGCATTGTCTTGGTTGTCCGTCAGCTACTGGAGAGACCGTTGAACAGGCTGCTATGGTCCACGGAGCAGATGTTGACCAATTGATTGAAAAATTAAACAAAGTAATTGAGGAGTAAATAAGAAGGGCCTAATTTATTTGGCCCTTTTTTAAATTAAGCTTTATTTACTCATTTTTTGTAATCTGCTATAATTAGTATTAGAAATATACATAAAAATAGGAGGGATATTTTGAAACATATAAAAACTATCTCATTTGGATCAAATAAAGATACCCAACATATAGGATGTGGAGAGTGTCAAACATCTTGTCAATCAGCTTGTAAAACTTCTTGTACTGTAGGAAACCAAGCGTGTGAACAAGAAAGTGTCAACTAAAAGTAGTCCAAAGGAGACTACTTTTTTATTTGATAAAAATAGATAAGCAAAGGGATGGTACAATGTCAATAAATTTTCATACTTTTTATATAGGTGATAAAATATTATTATATGATGTAGGCTCTGGTTCATTACATGAAATATCAGAGACCTGTAATGCATTGTTAGAAGGTTTAGCAAAGAATAATGACAATACTGATAATTTCTTAGATAGTTTGAGGTCACAAGCAAAGAAAAAATGGTCTAAAGATGATGATGTAACTGAAGCATTTGAACAACTTTCTAATCTTCATGAACAAGGTTTGCTTTGTTTCTATAAAAAATCAGATCATGTAAAGTTTAATACTGAGAAAGATAGTAAAAAGCCACTAGGAGTAAAAGCATTATGTTTACACCCTGCTCATGCCTGTAATATGGATTGTAAATATTGTTTTGCAGATGGTGGTTTATTTAACGGACAAACCTCTTATATGGATACTAAAACTGCAGAACGGGCAGTTGATTTTTTAATAGACCAATCTGGTGCTCGAAAAAATTTAGAGATAGATTTTTTTGGAGGAGAACCATTATTAAATTTTTCTGTTATTAAAGAAACAGTAGAATATGCTCGAAAACAAGCTGAAAAATATAATAAAAGTTTTAAATTTACTTTAACTACAAATGGTCTAGCTTTAACTGATGAAATTATAGATTATATTATAAATGAAAACTTTGCTGTAGTTATGAGTATTGATGGAAGAAAGCATATTAATGACTATTACAGAACAGACTTGAAAGGTAATGGTACCTACGATAAAATACTACCCAAATTTCAAAAATTAGCACATGCTTTAACGACCTACGGTAGTCAAGAATATTACATGAGAGGAACCTATACTAAACAAAATCTTGATTTTTCTAAAGACGTGTTACACTTAGCTGAACTAGGTTTCAAACACATTTCTGTAGAACCGGTGATAGGTGATTTAGATTCTAAATATAGTTTATCTTCTAACGATTTGGATTATATAACAAAAGAGTATAAATTAATAGCGGATGAGTCAAGTATGCGTAGTGATTTGAACTTTTTTCATTTTAATATCGATCTTGAAGGTGGCCCATGTTCAATTAAAAAAATAACTGGTTGTGGTGCTGGGTTCGATTATCTAGCAGTTGACCCCTCAGGTGATATTTTTCCATGCCACCAATTCGTAAGTAAAAATGAATTTTATATGGGTAATGTTTCTAAACCTGAACAAATCAATAAAGACATTTCAAAAAGACTGAAATCATGTAACATTTTAACTAAGGACATTTGTAAAACATGCTGGGCTAGATATCTCTGTGGTGGTGGTTGTCATGCGAACGCATTTAATATAAATGAAAATCTAGATACTCCTTATGATGTTGATTGCGCGATTAAAAAAATACAATTTGAACATGCGCTGTATTTGAAGGCATTAAATAATTAAGACAAAGGAGAAATAGTTATGGATCTTTTTAGCTATAATTTAGAAGAAAAGACTGCTCATGAAGCTCCATTAGCTGATAGGATTAGACCACTAACCTTAGAAGAATTTGTTGGCCAAAATAAAGTTTTAGGGGAAGGGAAACTACTTCGCCGAGCAATAAAAGCAGATAGATTATCTTCTATAATTTTATACGGCCCTCCTGGGATAGGGAAAACTACGATAGCTAAAATAATTGCAAGCAATACACAAAAAGAATTTCATCAATTAAATGCAGTTATAAGTGGTGTTAAGGACTTGCGAGATTTAATAGAAAAAGCACAAGAAATTAGAAGTCAGTATAATAGGGGATCTGTATTATTTATTGATGAAATTCACCGATTTAATAAAAACCAACAGGATGCACTATTACCGTATGTGGAAGATGGTACAGTGATACTAATAGGTGCTACAACTGAAAATCCTTATTTTTCAGTCAATAATGCACTTTTATCAAGATCTCAAGTCTTTAAACTAGAAGAATTAACACGTTCTGAAATGGAGAAACTTTTAAATAGAGCTTTAGAAGATAAGGAAAAAGGTTTAGGAAACTATCAAGTAGAAATTGATGATAAAGCTATTTCTCATTTTATAGATTCTGCAAATGGAGATATTAGAGTTGCTTTAAATGCTCTTGAATTAGCCGTTATGACAACCTTACCCAATGAAAATGGAGTAAGAACAATTAATTTAGAAGTAGCTGAGGATTCAATTCAAGAAAAGGCTGTTTATTATGATAAAGATGGTGATAATCATTATGATGTTATTTCTGCATTTATAAAATCCCTTAGAGGCTCAGATCCTGATGCAGGTCTTTACTGGTTAGCAAGAATGTTATATGCAGGTGAGGATCCACTTTTTGTATGTAGAAGGTTATTGATTTTTGCAAGTGAGGATGTTGGAAATGCTGATCCACAAGCCCTTCAAGTAGCTTTATCAGTTTATCAGGCTGTAGAACGCTTAGGTTTACCAGAGGGAAAGATCACATTAGCTCAAGGTGTCACATACCTAGCTTCAGCTCCAAAAAGCAATAGCAGTTATATTGGTGTATTAAAAGCTCAAAAAGAAGTAGAGTCAGGAATAGGTACAAAGAGTCAAGTTCCTAATCATTTAAAGGATGCACATTATCAAGGTGCTAAAGAGTTAGGACATGGTAGAGACTATAAGTATCCACATCACTATCCTGAAAATTTTATTTCTCAAACCTATTTGCCAGAAGAGATTAAAGATAAGGTGTTTTATGAACCGACTTTAAATGGAAAAGAAGCCCAAATTAAAGAACGACTCCAAAGATTATTTTTAAAGCGTGGTGATTTTGATGGCTAAAAGAGTACTAGTGGCTATGAGTGGTGGTGTTGACAGTTCAGTTGCGGCAGCACTATTAAAAGAACAGGGGTATGAAGTTATCGGGGCACATATGAAGCTTTGGTTTAGAGAAGAAGATGAAGAGTTATATGAAGAAAATGTTAAAGGATGTTGTTCTCTTTCAGCAGCTAGTGATGCTAAGCGTGTCTGTGATAAATTAGAGATCCCTTTTTATGTTTTAAATTTTAAAGAGTCTTTCTATAATTATGTTGTAAAAGATTTTGTAGATGAATATCTTCATGGTAGGACCCCAAATCCTTGTATAGCTTGTAATAGGTTCATGAAATGGGAAGAGTTTTTAAAAAAAGCTGTTGCACTAGAGTGTGACTATATTGCTACTGGTCATTATGCTAGAATCGTGTTTGATAAATCAAAAGATAGATATTTATTATATAGAGGTAAAGATAGCTCTAAAGACCAAACTTATATGCTCGCTCAACTAACTCAGAATCAATTAGCTAAGACGTTGTTTCCTTTAGGTGATTATGTTAAAGACGATGTACGACAAATGGCGAAAGAAAGAGGATTAGGGGTAGAACAAAAACCAGATAGTCAAGAAATTTGTTTCATCCCTAATGATGACTATAGTGAATTTTTAGAAAAGGAAGCTCCTGATAAGATCATCCAAGGACCAATTTTAGATGTAGATGGTAATAAAATAGGAGAACATAAGGGAGTTTGTCATTATACTATTGGGCAGAGAAGGGGACTTGGAATTTCACTTGGAAGACCTGTTTATGTAGTCGATATTGACCCGAAAAAAAATGCTCTAATAGTTGGTGATACTGAACATTTATACTCTTACGGACTAGTAGCTGATGATGTAAATTTAATATCAATTAATTCATTAAAAGATTCTATAGATATTGAATGTAAAATTAGGTATAATTTTACAGAAGTTTCTGCTAAATTAGAACCACATGAAAAAGATCAAAACAAAGTAAACGTTAGGTTTGATTCTCCTGTTAAAGCTATTACACCAGGTCAAGGTGTAGCGTTTTATCAAGGCGATTTAGTTGTTGGTGGTGGAACAATATTAGATAAAATTAAGTAATATTCGTATATTTTAACCCCTTAGAAGAAATAATAAAGTATAAAAGATTTCTTCAGGGGGGTTATTTTGAACATTTATTGTCCACTTTGTAATCGGATCGATGTAGGTCGCGTTGGTGCAAATCAATACTTTTGTTGGAACTGTTGTGTTGAATTTAAAGAAACTAAAGAGCAAAATTATCAAATTTATAACATTGAAGATGATGGGACTCTTACTTCTGTATATAAGATTTAATTATATTAAGTTATAGTATAAATAAAGTAAAGGAGATGAAATAATGTTTCGGGGAGGCTATATTCGCGGTCTACTAACAGGTAGTTTGCTAGGTGTTTTGGTGGGATTGTTTTATACCTCTAGAACGAGTGCTACAAATGAGGAAAAAGACTTATCAGAAGAGGAGTTTAATAGATATGATGAGTAGCTAGGTGTTTAGTTTAAGTATTAAGGGAGTGGGGAAACAATATGGATACTGGTGATAGGAGGCTTTTTAGAAATGCAGCTGTGGTGACTATAGCCATAGTTGTTATTGTGGGTTTATTTTACTTTATTATGAATTTTCTAGGAACAGTAATAACTTTAAGAAGCCAAATTTTCAACTTTTTATTACCTTTTTTTATAGCTTTTATACTAGCATATATTTTTAAACCTACAATAGATTTACTAGAAGAGAATAAAGTACCTAGGTCATTAGCTATATTAATTTTATTTGCAGTAATTGGTGGTTTTCTGGTATTTTGGGGCACTAGAGCTTTTTCAACTATAATTAAAGAAACTCAAAAATTGATTGCAGTGGCACCTGATTACGCTGAAGAGATCCAATCTTTTATCAAACAAATAGAAATTTGGATTGATAGACATGAACTTCCAATTACTGTAACGGAAGTGATAAGAGATAATATCGAAGAAGTACAACGAGATTTAACTCTGTATTTAGATAGGATTGTAGATGTAGAAAGTTTGTTTGGTGTCGCTTTAGGGTTTTTCGGTCATTTTCTAAGCTTGGTTGCCTTTCCAATTATTTTATTTTACTTTTTAAAAGACGCAGATTTGATAAAAAAGAATCTAAGTTTTGTTATTCCAAATAAATATAGAAAAAGGGTTTTATTAGTTTTAAGAGACATTAATAGAACTATCGGAGCATATATAAGAAGTCAAATTATAATTTGTGGTTTCATAGGAGTTCTTACTTATTTAGGTTTATGGATATTAGGTGTAGATTTTGCTATGGTACTAGGTCTGATAGCTGGAATAACAAATATCATACCATATTTTGGACCGTTCTTAGGAGCAATACCATCGACAGTTGTAGGGTTTGTTCAGGCACCTACTCTTGCAATAACAGTTATTATCTTAATAACTGTTATTCAACAAGTAGAGAGTCAAATTTTAGCTCCTCAAATTTATGGTAGAAATCTTGCAATTCATCCCTTAGCAGTTGTTACGGTTCTAATAGCTGGTGGACACTTCTTTGGTGTGATTGGAATGATATTAGCTGTACCTATTTTAGCTATTATAAGAGTAATTATACGACATCTAGCTTTAGGATTTTGGTTGGCTGATAAATAAGTGAGTTCTTGACATTTAAATTTTAAATAATTATAATGAAAACAAATATTGTAGAAGTCTTTATGAAGGGGTTAAACTTCGGTTCCCAGAGAGAAAACCTTGGTTATAAACCAGCTGAGAGGGTTTTCGAACTTAAACTAATGCCGCCCTGGAGAGTTCGGGTCGAAGCCTTATCTAGGTAGTAGGCCACGTCGGTTGGTTCTCGTTATGGAACTTATTAAGTGATCGGTAGTTATCTATCGATAATTAGGGTGGTACCGCGAGCAATTCCTCGTCCCTTTTCTAGGGAGCGGGGATTTTTTATTTGTATTTAAATATCAATCCTATAGTGAATATAAAGGAGGATTTTAAATGAAAACTCATGAAATCAGGCGAAAATTTCTCGAGTTTTTTGAACAAAAAAACCATTATGTTAGAAAAAGCTATTCTGTAATTCCACAAAATGATCCTAGTTTGTTACTTATCGGGGCAGGCATGGCACCTTTAAAACCTTACTTTACAGGTGAGAAAAAACCACCTGCGCCAAGAATGGCAACTTCACAAAAATGTATTAGAACACCTGATATAGAAGAAGTTGGTAAAACGGCTAGACACGCTACCTTTTTTGAAATGCTAGGTAATTTTTCATTTGGAGATTATTTTAAACGAGATGCTATCTTATGGGCTTATGAGTTTTGTACTGAAGTATTAGAGCTAGAGCCAAAGCGTGTATGGGGAAGTGTATACTTTGAAGATGATGAAGCTTATGATATTTGGACTAAAGAGGTTGGATTACCTCATGAACGAATGGTAAGGCTTGGGAAAGAGGATAACTTTTGGGAAATAGGTACAGGTCCTTGTGGTCCATGTTCAGAAATTTATTATGATCGTGGTGAAGAATATGGATGTGAAGATCATGATTGTAAACCTGGTTGTGAATGTGATAGATACTTAGAAATGTGGAATCTTGTGTTTACACAATTTAATCTAGATGAAAAAGGAAATTATACAACTTTAGAACAGAAAAATATAGATACAGGTGCAGGCTTAGAGCGTCTGGCAGTTGTAATGCAAGATGTCCCATCAATTTATGAAATTGATATCATCAAACCTATATTAGATCACATCTGTAAACTAAGTAGAATAGAGTACGGTAATGATGATGAATCAGATGTTTCTTTAAGGATAGTGACAGAACACCTTCGTAGTGTTGTTGTAATGATAGGAGATGGTGTATTACCTTCTAATGAAGGCAGAGGATATGTTTTACGTAGAATTTTGCGTAGAGCCAGTAGACACGGTAAACTGTTAGGTATAAAGGATACATTTATGAGTGAAGGTGCAAATTTAGTTATTGATATTTTAAAAGATGCATATTCAGAATTAGATGAACGACGTGATTACATAACAAAAATTATCGAGCTAGAAGAAGAAAGGTTTAATAAGACAATTGACCAAGGAATAGGTATTCTTCAAGATTATATAGAAAATATTAAAGAGAATAATCAAAATATGCTTTCTGGTGCTGATGCTTTTAAATTGTATGATACATATGGATTTCCACTAGAACTTACAAAGGAAATTTTACAAGAAGAAGGATTATCCGTAGATGAAAAAGATTTTGAAAGGGCACTTTCAGAACAAAGAGAACAAGCTAGAAAAGCACAAAAAGACTCTGGTGATATGCTGACTGAATCTACTGCAATGAAAGAATTTAAAGATATAGAAGTTGAGTTTGTTGGTTATGATAATCTAGAAGGTAAAGGTGAAATTAAAGGGATAATAGATCCACAAGATGATACTGTTCTGCATGAGGCAGCAGAGGGTAAAGAGGTACAATTGATCGTAGATTCAGTACCCTTTTATGGTGAAAGTGGTGGTCAAGTAGGAGATACAGGTACAATAAGAGTAGATAATACTAAAGGTCGTGTTAAGAATACATTAATTAATGAACTTAATCAAACTGTTTTACAAGTAGAAGTCGAAAAAGGAATTTTTAAAACTGGAAATTATGCTGAGTTATACGTAGATATTGAAAATCGTAAAGATACAATGAAAAATCATAGTGCTACCCACCTATTACATCATTGTCTTAAACAAGTTTTAGGAGGACATGTAGAACAGGCTGGATCTTTAGTTACTCCAGACAGATTGAGATTTGATTTCACACATTTTGAATCATTAAATAACAGTCAACTTGAAAAGATAGAACAACAAATTAACCAGCTAATTAGGAACAATTATTCAGTAGATGTGATGTGTACAGATCTAAATAAAGCTAAAGAAATGGGTGCTATAGCGTTATTTGATGAAAAATATGATGAAAAAGTCCGTATTGTAAAAATGGGACCAACTCAAGAACTGTGTGGAGGTACACATGTAACAACGACAGGTGAAATTGGCTTATTTAAAGTTATTAATCAAGTTAGTATAGGAGCAGGAGTTAGAAGGATTGAAGCTCTGACAGGTAGAAAAGCGCTTGATTATTTATCAGAGAATGAACAAACACTAAAAGAAATAGCGAATATTCTTAAAACAGATAGTGATAAAACGGTAAAAAAGACAAAAGAGCTTGTAGATGATTTAAAAACAAAGGAAAAAGAAATTGATAAGCTTAAGAATCAAATCTTTAGCTTTAAAGTAGATGAACTTATTTCACAATCTAAAGATGTTAATGGAGTTTCTGTAATTAACGTAAAACTTGATGATTTTGATAATGAAAGTCTAAGAGATTTAAGTGAACGTGTAAGGGATAAGTTAGGTAAAGGTGTTGTTGTTTTAGGCAGTTCTTACAATGGTAAAGCGTTATTTGTAGCTATGGTCTCAAAAGAATTAGTTGATCAAGGTATCCATGCTGGTAATATTTTAAAACAAGTTGCCACAACAGCTGGAGGCGGAGGTGGTGGACGCCCTGATATGGCTCAAGCTGGTGGTAAAAAGCCAGAGAAGCTAAATGATGCTATAAAGCAAGTTGAAGAAATAGTAAAAGAGCAGTTAAATAACTAATTTAATTTTGTGAAAGGATTTTTGTTCAAAATCCAGAATTCATATATTAGGATTTTATTTAAAGAGGTGAATTATATGGACAAATTTGATAATTCGTATACTACACAAAGTGATAAAACAATGCAGTATAATATACCTTTAGATGAAGAACATGAAGCGAAAGAAATTTTAAAAGAAGTTTATGAAGCATTAGAAGAAAAGGGGTATAACCCTATAAATCAGTTAGTTGGATACTTTATGAGTGGAGATCCTACTTATATTACTAATCATAAAAATGCTCGTAGCTTAATTAGAAAAAAAGAACGAGATGAATTCTTAGAAGAAATTTTCAAATCCTATCTAGATTAACAAAAGTTAAATGGGTATATATAAGATGAGGAGCGGATATAATATGAGTTATAACAGGGTGATTTTATGAAAATTATGGCATTAGATTTTGGTAGTAATACTATAGGTGTTGCAGTTAGTGATGCATTATTACTTACTGCTCAAGGAAAAACTGTCATAAAAAGAACTTCGTTAGAAAAAGACATTGATGAGCTAAAAAAGATAATTGCTGATAACGAAGTTTCTAAACTAATTGTTGGACTACCTAAAAACATGAATGGTAGTTTAGGAGAAATGGCAGAGGAAGTTATGAAATTTATTGAGTTGTTAAAACAAGATATAGAAGTTCCAATAGAAACTGTTGATGAAAGATTAACTACTAAAATGGCTGAACAAACTTTACTAGATGCAGATGTTTCTAGAAAAAAAAGAAAACAAGTAATAGATAAGCTAGCAGCAGTTAACATATTACAAACGTATTTAGATCAAAACAGATCTAATTAGATAGAAAAATGTGATAATATAGTTTAAGGAGTGAGTATTATGGCTGAAGAAAATAACCAAGTTATTGTACTGGAAGATGAACAAGGGGAACGACATAATTTTGAAGTTTATGATTTCTTTAAAGAACAAGATAACAATTATGTGGTTCTACTCCCTACTGAAGAGGAACAAGAGAAATATCCAGAAGAAGCAGATGAGGCTGTTATAATGAGAGTTGAGCAGGATGATGAGGGAGAATACATGCTAACTACAGTTGAAGATGATGATGAATGGGAACGTGTTAAGAAAGCATATGAAGAAAAAATGGAAGAAACAGAGTAAAAGGAGCCTTATGGCTCCTTTTCTTTTGTGATATAATGTATTTACAACATAATACGTTTAGGAGAGAGGATGGAGGTATGTACTAAATGGTCCAACTTATTATTAGAAAAAAACTACAAAACACTAGAGATCAATTACTTGTAATTGGTTTTTTACTAATGCTCGGGATTAGTGGAATTTATTTTTATGTTGTAAATGCCTTACAACCTGTAGAGGTTGATGATACAGAGATTATTATTCAAAGTGGCACTAATATGGATGAGGTCTCTGAAATTTTAGAAGAAAAAGAGGTTGTGAGAAATGCAACTATATTTCGTTTTTATGCAATTTATAATAACTATGATGGAAAAATACAAGCTGGAGAGTATTTATTTACAGGGAAATTATCACCTGATGAAATTTTAGAAAAAATGATTCATGGTGATGTTATAGATCGTAGTATTAGGTTTACTATTCCTGAAGGATTAAGAGTAGATCAAGTGGCTAGAAGATTAGAAGATCAAGGACTTGGAGATAAAGAGAAATATATCGAGCTTTTTTCTTCTGATGATTGGGATTACTGGTTTTTAGAGGATTTTGATGAAGGGGTGAAATTTCCGGTAGAAGGTTTTTTATATCCTGAAACTTATAATGTTAATGCTGATGCTACAGAGAAAGAAGTAGTAAAAAAAATGCTAGATCAATTTGATAAAATGTTTACAGAAAAATACGAACGTAAAATGGAAAACCGAGATGTTTCTGTGGTAGATTTGATGACTCTTGCATCGATTGTTGAACGAGAAGCTGTCCGAGATGATGAACGTGAACGAATAGCTGGAGTATTTTATAATCGTCTAGAAAATAATATGAGGTTAGAATCTTGTGCCACAGTCGAATATATAATTCAAGAGAATAAACCTGTTCTTTCTTATGAAGATACTCAAATTGAATCACCTTATAATACCTATCGAAACAATGATTTGCCACCTGGGCCGATAGCATCACCAAGTAGTTCTTCTATAGAGGCTGTTTTAAACCCAGAAGAACATGAATACTTATTTTTTGTGTCAAAGTTAGACGGGTCTGGGAAACACGTTTTTTCAAAAACTTATCAAGAACATGAAGTGCAGCGAACTATACAAATTCAAGAATAACTATAAATTTCGACGTATAGGAGGAAAAAATTATGATGAACATGAATCGACATGATTTTGAATTATTAGCACCAGCGGGAAATTTAGAAAAGTTAAAATTCGCAATTGATTATGGAGCAGATGCTGTATATTTAGGGGGAAAGGCATATGGTCTTAGAGCCTTTGCAGGTAATTTTTCTAAAGAAGAAATGAAAGCAGGAATAGATTATGCTCATTCATTTGGAAAAAAAGTGTATGTTACAGTGAATATTTTTGCTCATAATGAAGACTTAGTTGGTCTAGAAGACTATCTAAAAGAATTGTATGAATTAGGAGTAGATGCTCTAATAATATCAGATCCAGGAATAATTTCGATATGTAAAGAAATTATTCCAGATATGGAGATTCATTTATCTACACAAGCAAATTGTACTAACTACAAAACAGCTGAATTTTGGCAAAAACAAGGTTTAGATAGAGTTATTCTCGCAAGGGAACTTAATTTAAATGAAATCAAAGACATAAAAGAGAAGCTTCCATCATTAGAAATTGAGGCTTTTATACACGGTGCTATGTGTATCTCTTATTCGGGACGTTGTCTATTATCAAACTACTTAGCTGAACGTGATGCTAACAGAGGAATGTGTGCTCATCCATGTAGGTGGGAGTATTATCTAGTAGAGAAACAACGTCCTGGTGAATATCTACCAATTGTTGAAGATGAACGAGGTACTCAAATAATGAGCTCAAAGGATCTTTGTATGATAAAGCATTTACCCAATTTAATCGACGCTGGTGTTACAAAGTTTAAAATTGAAGGACGTATGAAAAGTGCTCACTATGTGGCTACTGTAATAAGAGCTTATCGAAAAACTATTGATTCTTATCTTCAAGATCCTTATAATTTTGAATTTGATCCAAGCTTATTAAAAGAATTAGAGAAAGCTTCTACAAGACCGTTTTCAACAGGTTTTTATTTTGATTTACCTAATGGAAATGATCAGATCTATGAAAAAGAGGAAAAGCAATCATATTACGATTTTGTTGGCATAGTATTAAATAACCAAGATGGTTATTTAACTGTTCAACAAAGAAATCATTTTCAAGTAGGTGATAGACTAGAAATTGTCGGACCTACAAAAAAAGATACTATGGTTGTTAATCAAATTATTAATAGTCAAGGAGAAAAAACACAAGTAGCACCACATCCAAAAGAAGTTGTAACTATCCCGGCAGATATAAATTGTGAAGAGAATGCATTAATTAGAAAGATTACTAATTAAAGTTTTATGTGATTTAATATCATGTTATTAAGGAGATTGGTGATGTCATGGTTGATATTGCTATAATCGGAGGAGGACCTGCTGGGCTTTCTGCAGCTATTTCGAGTAGGAATAAAGGGCTAAATGTAACCTTATTTGAAAAAACTGAAATTGGTTCAAATTTAAAATGTGCAGAAGGTTTTTACGATTCTCTGAAGATGTTAGGAAAGCCATGTGCAGGTGTGTTAAATAAGGTTGATAGATTGCATCTTGAGTTAAACCAAAGTTATAAATTAGATGCAAGTGATATGAATTTATGGATGATAGATAGAGCAACTTGGCAAAAAACCCTAAAAGAAATAGCAATTAATAAGGGTGTTAAAATATTTGAAAACACTATAATTTCTGCTAAACAACTTATTAACTTAAAAGAAAAGTATGATTGGGTTATCGACTGTACAGGTGTACCATCAGTTACCTCTTTAGCCTATAACTTTAATAAAGAGTACCAAAAAGATTGGGCATATGCTCATCAAGTGACTGTATCTGGTAATTTTTCCTCACTTTTAGGTGAATTAAAAGTTGGAGTAAACTCTAATTTTATTGGTTATTATTGGATCTTTCCTAAAACTAGTTCAAAAGCAAATATTGGTTTAGGATTGTTTCCACAAAATCGAAAATACCCTGAAAATCTTCAGACCAATTTAAAGGAAGAGGTTAATCAAATACTTAAAAGAGAAGGTTTATCAGATGTGAATATAACTAAAAGAAATGGTGGGCTAATTCCAACTCGTCCTTTAGATAAATTGGTTTATGATAATATATTACTTGCTGGAGATAGTGGGGGCTTTAGTTCGCCTTTACACGGAGAAGGCATTGATCTTGCTATCTTAAGTGGGCGAGAGGCTGTTGATACAATATTAGAAAAAGATACCTCTAACTATCATAGCAGATTACAAAAATTATTTGGTGCTAAATTTAATTTAGAGCGTAGAATTTTAAAACTTTGGGAACATATAGGTTTTGAAAATCTTGATCTTTTACTTAAAATCATCATTAAAAAGGATTCGATTTCTGAAATACCTAGATTGTTTAAATACAGAAGCATACTCTTTGAAGAATATGATAATTTGACTAATTTTTATAATGGTTTTTTCTACGGACGTTGGAAGAATTAATTCGCAGGTAGCGGCTTGCCGAAAAGGTGGGCCGTTTTTTTATTATTGACTCTGTTAAAGTTAGTTGTTGATCCCTAGAAAATTACAAATAAGTATGTTGCGATTAAGGTACAAATGTTCTGTATAGGGTGGAAGCTATGAGATAACCTTAACTAAGAATTCTTTTATAGTGTTTATTGTGTTATCATGCCCGATTTTAACCAAAGTTAGTCCAACAATACTGGCAGTAGCTCTTAATGATCTGCCTTCAAGCATACATTTCCAAATCTATGATGAAAGATTAGACAAGCAAAATGAAGCTTATATTGATGTTATTAGTGGTAGTGATGAATTAAGAGCTAATGTTACTGATTTAGATGATACATGGGGGATTGTATTGCCACATGAGGAAGATTTTAATCTCTATGAAGCATATTTTGAGTAATGTGGTTCTCAGATTTATATGCCTTAATTATTCTGAAGCAATGTGAGGTGGTATTTTGTCGCTAAGAAAATTAACTTATTCAATAATGGTAGTAAGTTTAGCAGTTTTAATTGCTTTTACTACAGGTTGTACTCCAGAATACGAGGTAGAGGTACAAGCTAATCCTGAAGAGGATGGAGAAATTGAAGGCGAAGGTACTTATACAGAAGGTGAATAGGTTACTTTAGAAGTTGAACCAAACGAAGGTTATGAATTTGTAAATCGGGTTGAAGATGGTGAAGAAATTAGTACAAGTGATAAATATAAGTTTGAAATAAAGGCAAAAAAGATTTAACGGCTGAATTTATATAAAACACGAAGTAATAGTTGAAATTGAACATGAAGGAGTAGGAAAAGTTACTGGTGAAGGTACACACAAAGAAGGAGATCTAGCCGAATTAAAAGCTATCGCCGAAGACTGGTACGATTTTGATAATTGGACGATTAAAGAAGGTGAAATTTTAGAAGAAGCCGAAGATCTTGGGCTAGAAGTTGATGACGACAAGGAAATAATAGCTAACATTAAAGATAAAATTAGTGTAGAAGAATTTGAAAAGGCAGAATGGCCTCTAGAAGAAGTTAAACAAACAGCAGAAGAAGCTTTTCAAATTTTTAGTGAGAATGTTTCTACAACACTATTTTCTGAAGAAAGCATAAAGAAGTCCTAGAATCAAATAACTATCCTAACTTTGAAGTTGTCCAAGATCATGATTTTATAGGCACTGGAGAGCTTGGGTTCAAAGGTAATGTATAATTAGAAAAAATTGTAGAAAGTGAAGAATCTGTCCAAGTAACAGTTTTACTGAAATACCCAAACTCAGTAATGAAAATATTGAGATTATTCAAAAGGGAGTGATTATAAGTTAAGTTCTCAAGCCGAAGAGGATTCGTTTCTTTGAGGTCACATCAAGACCTTGAGAAGGAAAAAACAGAGAAAACTATTGAAATAGAAGAAGCGGATGATGAACTGAAAGTTCTTTCTATGGATTCACTAGAATAACTTTTTTCTTCTCTAGATGCACTCTATAAAGAATCAGTAATTGATCTGATTACGGAAGTAGTTATAACAACTGAAGTAACTGATGCTGAAACAAACTCTGACGAATATACATTTAATTGTGTGTTAGCAACTTTTGAAAGTGATTTAGAAGCCGAATTGGAAAGTGAAAGAATTACTGGAACTGCAACAATAGTTGATCCGTATCTGCTTGACAAACATATATAAATTTACCAAGTGATTTTGAATTAGCACTAAACTATATCTTAAACGCTCTTGCAGGGAAAGTAAATTCTCCAAATCCAGAAGCTAATATGCGGAAAATCAAAATTTCCGATACCTTAGAACAGGAAAAAAACAAAAAATATAATGAACTGAAAAAGGATATAGAACAGCCTGAATTTAATGTTAATTTTTAGAGGTTAGAGTGGGATGAAGATGATGAAATTTTAACTTTTGAAGTTGTACCAATACCAAATAAAAGCGAAAAAGAAGTTGACCTAGAAGACATAGATTTACCAATTGGCAATTTAAAGTTAGAGAACAAAGGTTAATAAAATATGAACAATAAAATGAGTTCCTACCCAACTAGGCTATTATTGGAAGTTTTAAAAGGGTGAATTAAGCGGATTAATTCAGAGTAACGAAGGAAGCTTAGTATCAATCCACATGCATTTAATATAATAATTAAGATCTCACAGATAGCCATGTTGATTATGATGAAAACGGTATAAAGTGTTCTGTATAGAAAGCAAGATGAGGAAAAAGAAGTTAAGCTAGAAACTACAGTAAAAGAAAAACTTGACTTTGGTAATCAATTGGAATTTTTATAAGACAGTAATTTTTGGCTCTACGACAAGGATTAATCATTGAAACTCAAACTGGTAAAAAATAGATTTTGATGACCAGGATGATATTTTATCATACGCATGTAATAGGGATGAACGATTAATTATTTTGGTTGGCAAAGAATACGGTGAGGGTTATAAGCTGGAATTAAACTATTTAATAATTCATTATCTACTCTTATCCCTAATATCGACACGTTGAGGTTGCCACCCATAAAGACAATTGGCTTCTTGGAATTGATGGTAAACTTTATTCCTTTGAGTTTTAATAAGTTCTATAAACAACAAACTTGATAATTATTATTTAGTGTAAAGTTTCTAATTTATGTGCCTTAAAGCGGTAGCTAATTGCTATCGCTTTAATATTTTTTATCCAAATCAACAACAAACTTAACAGACCCTTATTATTAATAAATAATAGCAATAATATTAATAGCAATAATAGTACTGAAAGAAATGGTTTTCTATATATATGAGGATTTTAACTAACTATTAATATCATAATCCCTAGTACAATAACATAAACTGCAAAAATAGTTAACTTATTATTTTTTACTATACCAATTAACCCTTTAATGCCCACTAGTGAAGCTAAAAAACAAGTAATGAAAGAGATGATTATTTGATTCCAACTTAAATTTATAGAAGAATTAGTTGTTAATATAAGTTCAGGAAGTTTATAGATAAAAGAACCAATTATGACAGGAAAGGCAAGTAAAAAACTGATTTTCAAAGTAATACTTTTAGAATATCCTTGCAATAGTCCTCCAATTACCGTCATACCAGATCTTGATAGTCCTGGTATAATAGATAGCCCCTGAAAAGCTCCGATAACTAAACAATTTTTAAAAGTTAGATCTGAATCATGGTTTAAAAATATAAAATGCGCTTTTTTAGAGTTTTCGATGTATATTAGCAAGATTCCAGTAATTAAAAGAGCAGCTCCTGTTACAGTTAAGTCTTTGATTTGATCATCTAAGATACTTTCTAAACAAACTCCGATAACTCCCGTTACAATTGTTGCATAAAGTAAAAACTTGAAAAATCGGAAAGTTTGCTCATATATAGTTGATTTAGTATACATGTATTTAATGGACTTTTTTAGTAAATCAGAAACTTCAGAATTGAAATATACAATTAGTGCAAATAAAGATGCAAGATGCAAAATCACTTCAAAGTATAAGCCAGGAATTTCAAGTCCCATAATTTTTTCTCCTATTACAAGATGTGCAGAACTAGATACTGGTAAAAACTCTGTTATCCCCTGAATAATCCCTAAAATTATCATTTCAAACATATCTAAATTTCACCTCTTATAAAGAAATTATAATCCTCTATATTAAATTTATGGTATTTTTTTTAAACTATGAGCAGGAATTAAAACATATTTAGCGAATATAAATACATAGAAATAGTTTATTCAGTCAACTATTTTATTTTGATATAATTGATATTAATACTTATCACTACACATAATAAAAATCTGCTGATGTGTAATATCGATGCAGATTTTTAGAATTTTTCATTTCCAGGTCTGTTATTGAAGAAGTATCAGTAAATCATAATATTGTAAAATGATTTCTTTAACATATGAGATTGATAATCATCCTTATTATCATAAAGGTGGAATACCGTGTGAAGATATAGATGCATTATTTGTAGCTAATTCTATGGTAACTCATGAAGGTATAAACGAAGGTTGGTTTATGATTTGATGAAAGTGATTTTTGAGAACCAACAGCGTCTAGAAGAGGCTCATAATTAGCTATTCAAATGTCAATTGAAAAAGGGGTTAACATAAGTAAGGTTATCTTTTAGCAGGAGTACCCCTGGTTGGGGCTATTTTTTTTAGAGGTAAATTAGTTGAAAAACATGTTCTAATCTTAGTTTAAAGTACACACATTCTCTAACTGGTAGTGCGGTAAGATCAGTTTTCAATTTAGAGGGGAAAGATTAAATTCGTTCGTGAAGGATTTGGTGCAGGACAGAAGAGCCTATAAGTGGTGATGTCATAGAAAGAAGGTGGAAAGATTAATGTTGATGTGCAAGACAATTATTTGGATGAATTCTTATACGAGTTGGAGATGTACACAACAAAAAAGAGTAACTTGTGATAAGACAATTGAATTATTTGATTTCTAGATATAGATAATTATTAAAAATCCAGATTAAAAGGAAACTGAGTTAATTGTATGACAAGAGACAAAGTAACATATGAGACACAAGAAGAAAAAGTTTTAAAAGATTTAAAATTAGATACAAAAAGAAATTTAAAAGGTACAATGGACACCGTACTTAGCATATTATGTGTAATAACCGCAATAAATATCTATATATGGTTTGGTCTGGGGTTTATTTGCCTTAGCGTAACTCACTTGATTTTGATTACAGTACTGATTTATGATCTATATAGAATCAACAAAGATCAAAAAAACAGCAATACCAATTTTGTGATTTGATTTAGTCATTGTTTTGGTAGTAATTATAAATAGTTATTGATTCACTTTATGCTTGCTATGGTGATAGTTGATTATGGTTGGTGAATTCCATATGATAGCGTTAAGTATTATATCAGCACTTATCGGGATAGTATATTTATCAGCTTTTGTTCAAGGATACATGTTTACAAATACTACTAAATTATAATGTACCAATTGAAGAAAGTGTTGAAGTGAGATCTTAAGGACGATAGTATGAGTACTTGTTGATTAGTTAAGCAACATTCTAAACAGGAGGGATGTATATATGAACAAAGACCCAAAACAAATTGCGAACAAAAGAGCTCAGGAACTAAAAGATAGTATTCAGGATTATTTGGATGTTCAGGAGAATATTGTTACTGGTGAGAAAATAAAAGGAGAACTAGCTAGAAGAAAGGAAAGAATTTTGGAATTATTAAATGGGGATGAGCAAGACTGGAAAGATTGGAAGTGGCAGTTACAAAACAGAATAAATGATGTTAACACCTTAGCTAAAATCTTGAATCTTTCTGAAGAGGAAAAAAAAGAAATTGAATATGTAGGTGAGAATTATAGGTGGGCGGTTTCACCTTATTATGCAAGTATTATGGATCCTGTTGATCCAGAATGTCCTATTAGAAAACAATCAATACCTATTGCTCATGAAATCAAAGATGAAATTGGGAAATCAGACCCTATGGCAGAAGAATATACTAACCCAAGTGGGAATATAACAAGGAGATATCCAGATAGATTAATAATAAATGTAACGAATCAGTGTGCTATGTACTGTAGACATTGTCAAAGAAAAAGAAATATCGGAGAAGTAGATAAACAAACCCCAAGACATTTATTAGAGGAATCCATAGAATATGTCAAAAATCATCCAGAAATTAGAGATGTGTTACTTACTGGTGGAGATGCATTCATGTTATCCGATGACACGATAGATTGGTTATTAACTGAATTAGATAAAATACCACATGTTGAAATAAAAAGAATGGGATCAAGAACACCTGTTACTTTACCACAAAGAATAACACAGAATTTATGCGATATATTGTCTAGACATTTACCGGTTTATGTAAACACACATTTTAATCATCCAAAAGAATTAACGGAAGAAGCAAAGAATGCAACTAAAAAATTAGCAAAAGCTGGGGTTGGTATAGGAAATCAGTCTGTATTACTGAATACAATAAATAATGATCCTCATGTAATGAAAAAGCTGTGTCATGAACTATTAACAGCTATGGTCAGACCATATTACATTTTTCATGCTAAATGTGTGAAAGGTACTTCCCATTTTATTACACGAGTTGAAGAAGGACTTGAAATACTTGAAAAGATGAGAGGATATACATCTGGTATTTCTATCCCAACTTATATTATTAATGCACCAGATGGGCATGGAAAAACACCTATGCTTCCTGAGTATCTAGTTTCTCAAGGTAAAGACACAATCAAAATACGAACTTGGGAAAATAAGATTTTTGAATATCCAAATATAGCACCAAAACAAAAAGAGTAATCAAAAAAGGCAGGATATTTTCCTGCCTTTTTTGTATTTTAATTTACTATTTGTAGAAAACTAAAATAGGTAAAAGCTGATTTCTTAAAAATTTTCTTGGAGGGTGTAACGACATTGAAAAAGACGAGTGCAGTTAAAGTAGGTATATTAAGTGCATCAAACTATATAACAGTATTAGTAAATACAGTCCTATTCCCAATTTTCCCTGTTATATCAAGAGAGCTCAACTTAGATTTACACGATTTAGCTATATTAGTAGGAATAGTTTCTTTCCCTGCAGCATTAATTAATCTAATTGGTGGAATGTTAGCTGATAGGTTTGGTAAAAAAATAATTATGGTAGCATCTTTGCTTCTTTACGGATTTGGTGGATTGGTGGCAGGTGTTAGTATACTATTAATGGCTGAACCATATCCTTTGATTCTATTAGGTAGACTATTTCAAGGTATTGGTTCAGCAACTCCAATGTATCTTTCAGTTGCTCTTGTTGGTGATATTTTTCAAAGTCTTGAACGTAGTAAAGCCCTCGGTTTTTTAGAAACTGCAAACGGTCTGGGAAAAGTGACAAGTCCAATACTAGGTGCTCTTGTAGGGCTAATAACTTGGTATTCTATTTTCTTTATATATCCGTTAATTGCCATACCAGTTGCACTTTTAACATGGGTTTATATAGAAGAACCTCAATCTAAAGGAGAAGTAGATTGGAATAAACAAAAAAAGGCATTTGTCGAGTTCAAAGAACAATCTAGATTTTTAACTTTAATTGTTGCTTTTCTAGTAATTTTTATTTTAATAGGTGTTATGTTTTGGTTAAGTGATTTCTTAGAGGAGCGTTTAGAATTAGGGCAAATTTTAAGGGGATTAGTTATTTCTTTACCCTCTGTAGCAATGCTTATAACTACATTATTTGCAGAAAGATTACATAATACCATTCGTCCTAAATACCTTATGGGCGGTGGATTAATTATAATTGCTGTTAGCTTATTTGTAATGTATTTCACTCTTGAAACAATCTTCTTTTGGCCAATAATTGTATTACTAGGTGTAGGATCAGGTATTGTACTTCCTTCAGTTGATATGGTTAGTACATCAGTTAAAGAAAAGGAAATTAGAGGAATCATGAGTACAATATATGGTAGTGCACGATCATTAGGTGGAGCACTATCTACTATAACTTTTTCACAACTACTTGAATTTGGATTACAAATCACTTTTTATACAGTGGGTATTGGATCATTACTAGTTGGATTATTAGTTATTATAAGACTTGAAGAAAAGAGAATTCTACCTGATAAACTCCTTCCTAATAAATGATTTAATGGAAGAGAATAATACAATTACAAACGAAACAAAAGTAAGCATAAGCAATAAAAAAAAAGTTTTTAAAAATAGTCTTTTAATAACCCAAAACAAGTTAACATGTAGTACTGCAAATTCTACTGTAAATACTTGAGATTCTAAGTATGTGCTACTTAAAAAGTAGATTAACATAGAAGAAATAACCCCTTGAAAAAACCTGGTGAAAATAAATAATTTTAAATTTAGATCGCAATCAGATATAACAGTCATCATCTGTGCATGGATTGAAAATCCTCCCCAGCCGAGGATAAAAACAATTATCGTTAAGATATATTGTAAGCTTTCACCAGAGTCAACTGCCAGTTTGGTTCCAACAGTAGTCTCAAAAAGTCCTGCTATTAAAGAAGATATTAATTCAATGTTACTTACAGGAATTAGATATAAAAGTTTTGAACTAAGAAAAGTCAAAACTTCAAGTTTAATTAATAATTCAATTAGAATAGAAAATATAACAATATATCCACCGATAGTAAGTACTTTTGTCATTGAATTTGCTATTATCTCTTTAGACATTTGACGAAAACCAATTTTATTTTTCCTTAAATAACTTTTTGTAATCTCTATTGCCTTGGTAATTAACTTTTTAAGTCCTATTGAATTGGTTGTAAAATCTGACCTTGAAACATTTCTTTTACTCCAAAATCCAAGTATGATTCCTAATAGTATATTAGTAAAAATGTGAGTGCTAGCAATTAAAATTCCTAGTTCAGGTTGGTTTAGCATACCTACTGGAATTGCACTTAACATAAAGAGTAAACTAGAATTAGAGGAAAATGCTATTAATCGTTCCCCTTCTTTTTTGGTTACTAAATCCAAATTACGTAAATCAGAAGTAACTGCTCCATTTATAGGAGCTCCGCTTGTCATTCCTAAGATTAATGCAAAAGCCCCACATCCAGGTACATTAAATAAAGGGCGCATTACTGGTTCTAATAAAGTTCCACCAAAATGAATTATTCCTAACCTCATTAAAAAGTCAGAAGTTATAAAAAAAGGAAGTAGAGCGGGTAAAATAATGTTCCACCAAGTAGATAAACCATTTTTTGTTCCTCGAAACATTGCTTCTGGTTGACTTATGATAATAATAAAAATTGGTATTAGAATTATGTGTGGAAGTATCATTAAAAGCTTTTCTCTGAATGACATTTAAAAGCTCCTTTTTCACAAAGTTTAATATTACACAGTAAAGACTATGTGATAAATGTTTTGTTAATTATTTTTTTGATAGTAGAAGGGTAAGGGTATATTTTGGCGAAGTACAACATAATAAATAATATAGTGGAGAGGGGTTGATTATATGAGCAATCACGAGTTAGGTACAGTTCAAGTTTACACAGGGAATGGTAAAGGAAAAACAACAGCTTCCCTAGGGTTAGCCTTAAGAGCTTTGGGTCACAATTTTAGAGTATGCGTGATTCAATTTATGAAGGGAAGCTCTGAATATGGTGAGTATAAAGCTTTAGAAAAATTTGAAAACGCGACTGTCCATCTCATGGGAAGGGATACATTTGTAAATAAAGAAGCTCCGGAAGTTGAGGATGTAGAACTGGCTCAAGAAGGGTATGAAAAAGCGAGAGAATCTATGATATCAGGCAAATACGATATTGTTATTTTAGACGAGGTTAATGTAGCTTTAGATTTTCACCTTATAGAAGTAGAGCAAGTACTCGAATTAATGGATATTAAACCCAAAAATGTTGAACTTGTATTGACAGGTAGAAATGCAGATAAAGAGGTCGTAAAGCGCGCAGACTTAGTGAGTGAGATAAAAGAAGTAAAACATCATTTTCAAAAGGGTATTCCATCTCGTAAAGGTGTAGAACATTAATATTATAAGATTTGATGAACTGTTTTTTTATAAGTTGACAGTGAAAAAAGGAAAATCTGAACCAATCATTCTATTATGATTGGTTCAGATTTTATTGTGTGCTCTAAAGGTGTCATACATTTTAACTTCCTGTAATAACGATGTTTTTCTCATGACAGAAGTTTATTATTTTTTAAACAAACCGGTTAACTTTTTAATAAACCCAACCATTCCTGAAGAAGGTTTGTTTTTTTCTCCAATTAAAGAACTGGCTAAGTCCTTAATTTCTTTAGCTGTTTTAGAGTTTGGTTGATTTTGTAAGATAGGAGTTTGATTTTTTGAGGACTTGATAAAAGATTGATTTTCTTGTACACAACCCAAATATTCCATAGAAACTCCCAAAAACTTATTAGATGCAAAACTGATCTTATTTCCAACATTTGACCCTTCTTTTGGTGTACTAGTTTTATTAACAATTAACTTTACACCTAAATCCTTCTTTTGTTCCATTATAACTTTTATCATAGCATATGCATCGGTAATGGCATGTGGTTCTGGTGTTGTTACTAACAGCACTTCATCTGAAGCTAACAGGAAATTTATTATGTTATTATTAATACCTGCACCAGTATCAAACAATATAATGTCAGTATATTGTTCAAGTTCATTAAAAGCTTTTATCAGTCTTTGAAATTGTCTATCTTTTAAGTTTGCAATGTTTTGCCATCCTGAACTACCAGGTACAATTAATACACCTTCTGGACCTTCTACTATAACATCAAAGATATTCTCTGCTTCGTTATTGATGATATGTGTTAAATTCATTTTGGGTGTCATCTTCAATAATACATCTATATTCGCCATACCTAGGTCAGCATCTATTAAACAAACTTTTTTTCCTAGTTTAGACATGGCTATTGCTAAATTTATTGAAAGAGTACTTTTTCCTACACCACCTTTACCACTGGTTATAGATATTACTTTGGTTTTATTATTAACTCTATTACCTCGAAAAATGGAATGGGGTGTAGCTATTATTAATGATTTTTCATGACCAAGTTCTCTAGATATAACTTCTGAGTCAAAAGTTTCACTATTTATTATAACTTTAATTTGAGTTCCTGCACCCAAGGGGATAAGACGCCCATTTACATAAGGGATAGAAATTCTAAGTTCTCGTTTACCAATATTTAAAATTTGAGAATGATAGGTTTTTGTATAAATATCATTATTGACAGGATTTATTTTTAATTCTTGTCCAATCTGAACATCTGACAAATTACCCATAGATAGCCTCCTGAAAAAATTTCATGGTTATATTAAATACTCAACTTTCGCAGCTCAATTTAGGCAATAAACTCCTGATGTAATTAGGGAACCTATTAATTACTCTTGGAGTTGAAAAAATACAGATTGTTTTTTTCTGCTGGCTTCTCATAAAGTATATTTAGAACAAAGATCATTAGGCTTTGAATAGCAGTTTTTAAACCCATATCTCTAACTTCATCACAAAGCAAATAAAATAAGCTACCAAAAGATCTATCATCTTTGGAATTTCGGCGTTCCCATTCTAGGATTAGATACCGTGTAAAAACTAAAATAGTATGACTTATTAAACAATCAAATGAACGCCCTTGAACTTAAAAAAGTTTCAATACTCCAGCTATTACGGTAAATACGAACTATTTCTTCGTCTTCTAAACTAAGATCTGTCGTTAATATAGCTACCCACTCTCGTTTTTTGTTGCGATTTTGTACAAATATTATCTTAACTGGAATGTCGCAACTGGTTTTTACTATTGCAGAACTAATGATCGCCAATTTAGCATACAACTCTTTTAGAGATAAACTTTTAATTGAAATATTATTTGAAAAATCGCAAAAGCTGACAAACCATGATTTTTCTTAATTCAAGCGTCTCTTAAATGCTGACCAATTTTTAAAGTAGAAAAAAATCTTGTAAAATATTGATGTTCCTGCTTTTCAGCCAGGGAGTTTGTAACATAGTAATTACACACACCTTTCTGTTTGGGATTTAGTGGTTTTCTTGGTCGATCACCACCATTTTATCAAACAGAGAAGTGTTTTTGTGTCAATAGGGCTATTTTTCACGGGAGAATTTCAATAATCATCGGGATGTAGTGTGATTTTTTAACTGCGAAAGTTGAGTTAAATAGAAATTTATTTAATAAATCCTGCAGATTATTTATTGCCTTGTAAGTTGTAGTTATTTAAATTAAAAACTACAAAGAAATGAAACTTTTCTAAAAAAGACCTCAAAAAGTAATGAGGTCTGTATATTTAGGCAGCTTATTATCTCTTATGAACCTAATTTTATATTACTTTATTTTCTCTTTGCCAGCATTTATTACAACGAGGCTCATATTTTTCTTCTCCACCTACTTGTACATCAGTAGACTTAGGAAATAGTGCTACTGTTTTTGTCGCTATATTTCCACATTCAGCACAGACTCCATAAATAGGTGTAATATGATCAGATATGGCTAGTAAGTATGGCATAGAGTTAAAAGGCTTTCCCTCAGAGGTAGTAGATAAGCCAGCAATAATCACCCAGTATCCATGATCTCTTAGATATTGTACTATATCTACAATTTTTTCATCGAAAAATTGAGCCTAATCAATCGCAACTGTATCTAATTTTTTATTTTTAACTATTTTCACTATTTCTTCGGAACAAGATACAGAAGTAGCCGATAATGAATTACCATTATGTGATTTAGCTATATCTTTTTCATGCCTGTTATCAGTAACGGGCTTAAAAAGTATGTAATCTCTTTTAGCCCAGCCCAAATGGTCTAATCGTCTCAAAAGTTCACGCGTTTTTCCTGCAAACATAGCACATGAATGGATAGTTTCTATCCACCCACAGTCAGGTCTAAACATTAAAAAGCCTCCCCTTAAGAATTATATTAAAGTATGATTACCATTTAGTATTATATCTGTAATCCATAAATTTATAAATAGGAAAAGGGTTACATTTTAGTTTAGTTAAAAAATTTGATCCCTAATTTATAGCGAGACTGTTTTTTTATTTGATACCTAAATATGATAGAATAGTGTTGTGATTGTTGAGAAAACAACCACTGAAAAGAAGGGTGTAATAATGAAGAATATTGGTCAAAATTTTTTAGAGTACACCAAATATCAGAAATTAGAAGACTGTGGTGAAGACTTCGGTGGCCAAAACCACCAATAGAAAAGAAGCTCTATAAGTTCAAATTAAATAGAACTTCCTAAGTTTAAAAAAAGATTTAAATATGAGTTTTATAGAAGTCTTAAAAAAAGAAAAAGTATTAGAAAATATCACTCACAACTAATAATTTCACAGAAATCATCTTGTTTGTTGTGGTATACACAAGGAATCAAAAAGAAGTCTTCGTCAAAATTAGCTACCAGAAGAAATGTGCCATCGGCAGGAACGCGGCATGCATTTGAGACTTTTTTATTGATCAATAAAGATTCTGATTTAAATACAGGAGTATATCGATATATAGTTAGTCAACATGCGGTAATAGTTAAAAGACTTAAACATATCTACTTATGATATTATTGATGCTTGTTTAGGACAAAAATTTGTTTAGGAATCTGCCGTGACATTCATTTGCACAGCTGTTCAAATGAATGTTTTGGCGCTATGGATAGACGATATTGTTATCTATTTTTAGAAGCTAGTCATGTTTGTCGCAATTTATACTTAATCGCTGAGAATATTGGATTGTGGTACTTGTGCTATGGCAGCTTTTGATTACGATAAAATGAATAGCTTCTTTAGTTTGACCTTATACAAATAATGAACTAAAATTGGATGCTAAATATAGTGATTAAGTTTTCTATCACGGTTTAAAAGGGGGAATGGACACATGCAGTTCAGAATTGTTGAAAGAACTTTTTCAAAAGATGAAAATTGTCCAAATGTATTACTCGCTAATATCAATTTAGCTTCAGATATAGAACGAAATTTAAATAAGATGGAGGAAATTATTCAGATAGCACATGATAAAAATGTTAATATTCTTATTTTCCCTGAACTGTGTGTAACAGGATATGTTTGGGAGACTGAAAATGAAAAAGAAGTTTTTGACCATTTAATGCGGGGAGAAAATAGTCAAATAGCTTCTTGGATAAAAAATGTGAGAGATAGTCTTCATGACGATCGATTAGGGTTAGAATATATTTTTTATAATAATGTACGCTCACAAGATGATAAGTTATTTAACTCAACTTTTATATTAAATGCAAACATTGATCCAAATGATGAAAAGTATATCTATACTAAAATATTCCTTCCCCCTATAGAACAGAGATACTTTCATAGAGGTTCTGATAAAAGGCTTATCATTGACACCAAATGGGGTAGATTCGGATTTTTGATTTGTTATGATTTAAATTTTGTAGAGTTAGCTCGGAAGTATGCAATAGATAATGATGTAGATGCAATTATTACTATGGCTGATTGGCGTTCTGAAGCTAGTAGGGAATATCCGGAAATGAATATCAAAACTGACCATTACTATGGGTTTTTGTGGAATTTGATGAATTCTTCCAAAGCTGCATATAATCAAATATTTAGTTTAGCTGCTAATGCAGTGGGGCGCCATGAAATTAGTGATGTTTACTTTTGGGGTGGAAGTGGAGTGTGGGCACCTTCTGGGATGCAACTACTTCAAGCATCAAATATTAACGAAGAACTTTTATTAATATATAATTTAGATATTAGAGGACAGAAATACAAAGAACAAGATGATTTTAATTATTCAATAGACTTTCAAAAGTTTTATTATGGTATTGATGATCAAGGAAGTTATACAAAGTACTTATAAATTGGAAACAATAACGCACCTTCACCAAAAAGCATAGGCTTCTCGGTGAAGGTGCGTGTGACATAAAATAACTCTATTAAGGAAAACAATTCTATTAATAAAACTACTTTTTAGGTCATTATTTCTATTTCATTAATTCTATGAGTTCTAACAAAGAATTCATTAGGTGCAGTTTTAAAGTTGAATCCCAAAATACCAACTATATTATTTGCATTATAGTCAATTCCTGTAATGTCAATATATGATACATCAGTAGAAGTAGTGATAAACTTTTGTAGGATTTTACCTGTAGTGGGCCCGACAAATTGAGACAATAATATTGCTACGAATATATTGAAGATTGAAAACATACCTGTTTGCCATAGTAATAATATAAAAATTACCGCGGATGTAAAATTAGCAGCTAACATACTAGTACCACAACGTTTGTGGATTGCTAACTCGTTATAACCTTGGTTTAGTTTGTCTAGTCCAATAATAGCGGCATTTTCTAAATGTGTTGGGTGGACTTTTCCTCTAATTACAAATCCATTTTCTTTTGCATAACCGGCTAATCCTCTATAGCCGTATTTTTTTTCTAAAACATTTATTGTAGAATGCTCAAGAGCATGATTGATACGTAATTTCTTATTTGAGGCTATCTTAATAAATTGTGCTGGTACCGTTATTATATTAATTATTGAATGAAAAGCAAATTGAAATGGTAAAATCAATATACTTAAGATAATAAATATTATAATTGGAAGTAATAGTAATTCAAATAAAAACATAGCTAACTCCCCTTTGTAGTACTTTCACATTAGTATATTCGTTTTTATTTAATATTGTACCATATAAATATATAAGTAAATAGAGTCAATTAAGAAGGTACCTTTTACCTTTAAGTTGACATGAATGAATTTATCCACTATTGTAAAGTAAGACAGTTATAGAGGTGGTAAGGTCATTTTAATCTAACTTATGAGATTAGTGTTATTATAATCACTGTTTTTTTAAATAGTATAAAGGAGTTTAGTACGATATAACGAATATGTAAAGAGCTATCGTCACAAGGATAAAATTTTAGAATTTATCGAAAATTAAGAAAATGAGCTGTGGATTTGTGAATTCTCACTAATATTTTAGATAGGAGTGGTTTTTTTGCGTGAGATAGATGTAACTCAAATAACCAATCTGGTAAAAGAAATGTGTATAGAGAGCAATTTAACTTTAAATGATGATCTTCAATGTGCTTTGAAAAAAGGTCGAGAAATAGAAGAGTCTAAGATTGGTAAAGAGGTATTTAATCAATTACTTCAAAATGCCGAATATGCTAAAAAAGATCTAACACCTCTTTGTCAAGATACTGGAATAGCAGTGGTCTTTATAGAGATAGGTCAAGATGTACATCTAGTAGGAGGAGATCTTAAAAAAGCTGTATATCAAGGAGTAAGCCAAGGGTATGAACAGGGATATTTGCGAAAGTCTATGGTAAAAGATCCATTAAATAGAGTTAACACTCAAGATAATACACCACCCATTATACATACAGAATTAGTTCCTGGTGATAAGATTAAGATAACAATAGCACCTAAAGGTGGCGGGAGCGAGAATATGAGTAGATTAGCAATGTTAAAACCATCAGATGGTAAAAAAGGGATTATAGATTTTGTAATAGAGACAATAGAAAAAGCAGGGGCTAATCCTTGTCCACCTATCATTGTTGGAGTAGGTATTGGTGGTAATTTTGAATACGCAGCTTATTTAGCTAAAAAAGCTTTATTACAACCTGTAGGGCAGACTAATCATGAGCTTGAAAAAGAACTTCTAGATGAAATTAACAAATTAGGCATTGGTCCACAAGGGTTTGGTGGCAGAATGACTGCCCTTGATGTTAATATCTTAACATATTCTTGCCATATTGCTAGCTTACCTATAGCTGTTAACCTCAATTGTCACACTGCTCGACATACTACTCGATACATTTAACAATAAGGAGGATAAAAGATGATATATAAAAAAATCACCCCCCCTATTAGTACTGAACAATTACAAGACCTTAAAGCAGGTGATAAGATTGCAATCACTGGTACTATAATAACTGCTAGAGATGCAGCACATAAACGTATGATAAATCATCTAGAACAATATGGAGAGTTACCTTTAGACTTAGAAGGAAAGATGATTTATTATGTTGGACCTACCAAAAATAAACCAGGAGAAGTAATTGGCTCGGCAGGACCAACCACTAGTGGACGGATGGATTTATATACAAATCATTTATTAAAACAAGGTGTAAAAGGTTTTATTGGTAAAGGAAATCGATCCCAGGAAGTTAAAGAAGGTTTAAAAAAATATAATGGTGTTTATATGGCAGCGGTAGGAGGAGCTGGAGCTTATCTTAAGAAAACAATCAAACATTCTAAAATTATTTTATATAAAGATCTAGGTACTGAAGCTATTAGAAAGCTAGAAGTGGAGCAATTTCCCGTAACAGTAATTAATGACATATATGGTAATGACTTATATATCCAGGGAAGAGAGAAATACAAGCTTGAAACTTAAAGATTTAAAATAAAAGTGATAAGACAGGCACAAAATCGAATTTTGACCATATAATAAGTGGTACCCCAGTTATTACTTTTTTAGGAGGTGGTACCACTTAATGTTACCAATAGTTAGTTTGATAGCAATTATATTAAAAGAAATTTCTTTATTAGTTTCGTATATAAGTAGTAATTCATTTCCTAAACCATTATCAAAAGAGGACGAAAAAAAATATTTAAAACTTTTAGAACAAGGAGATGAGAGAGCTAGAGAAGTTCTTATTGAAAGAAATTTAAGACTTGTTGCTCATGTTATAAAAAAATATGAAAATAATAGTGGAGAAGATACAGAAGATCTGATCTCAATTGGAACTATTGGTTTAATAAAGGCAATTAATACATTTAATAGTAATAAGGGGACCCGGTTAGCAACCTATGCAGCTAGGTGTATAGAAAATGAAATATTAATGCATTTTAGAGCTACTAAAAAGAAAAGGACAGAATCCCATTTAGAAGACCCAATAGGGGTAGATAAAGAAGGGAATGAAATAACTTTATTTGACATTTTAGGTTCTGATGCAGATGTTGTTATAGATCAAGTAACACTTACTCTTGATAAAGATAAATTAAGAGAAATAATAAAAACATTAAAACCAAGAGAACGTAAAATATTAGAATGGCGCTTTGGACTTACTAATCAAGCTCGTATGACTCAAAAAGAAGTGGCTAATAGCTTAGGAATCTCACGTTCTTATGTATCTAGAATAGAAAAGCGTGTTCTAAATAAAATCGGAAATTTATTAGAATCTAGTCAACAGGAGTAACAGATGAATAATACCATATGTTTCCGGGTATGTTATGGTAAAAAAAGGAGACCCGGGGAGGGAAAATAGTGACACATGATATCTCTGTTACTGAGTTAATACCTTATTATCCTGATGAGCTTATCGGAAAAGAAGAATATTTTATGGTACAGATAAAGTCATTTATTGAAAAAGTAAAACAAGAACGAGAGGATTTAAAAGACTATAGATTAAAGGATGTCGGTTTTAAGCCACATGATGATGGGTTATTAGTTAAACTATATTTCAAAAAAGACTCTGATAATGATAGTAATACAAACAAGATAATCAACTTTTTTGATATTCGTAAGTAAAAGAAGTACCTGTAAGTCAGGTACTTCTTTTACTTAGGTAATTTCCCGGGAAAGCGCAAAAAATAACAACAAAAAATAAAAAAATACATGAATAGATTCTCTTCTTAGGAGGATATTAAGGTGACTATAGTGAATAAATTATGAAAGTAAGATAAATATATAATTTGATATGAACTGGAGTGAAATCAATGAAATTATTATACCCGGATTTATATTTAGAATCTATATTTAGTATAGATTTTGATAAATTATCACATAACGGAATTAAAGGAATAATTACAGATCTAGACAATACTTTGATAGCTTGGAAAGATAAAAGATTAACTGAACAACTTGAGAATTGGTTAAGAGAAGCAAAGAAAAGAAATATTAAACTAATTATAGTATCTAATAACAAGAATAGTAGAGTTTATAATTTTGCGGAGAAGGTAGGGCTGCCTGCAATACCAAATGCAAATAAACCACGAAGGAAGTCGTTTCAATGTGCGTTAAACCAGTTAGGTCTTCCACCTGAAGAAGTTGCTGTTATAGGAGATCAAGTATTTACAGATGTACTAGGAGGAAATAGAATGGGTATGTTTACTGTTTTAGTTGTTCCAATTGATGATAAAGAATTCTTAGGTACGAAAGTTTTAAGAACAGCTGAGCGTCTTATTTTAAGGAAGATTACAAAACAATCGTAATTTATAACCCAAGATATCCGGTTTTTAAAAAATCTAAACCGGGGGAGGGAAAAAAGTGCAAAATCAGATTTCGGTTACTGAATTAATTCCATATACTCCGAGTGAAATTGCAGAAGAAGAATATTTTTTTGAGAGAATAAAGATATTTATTAATAAGGTTAGAGAAGAGCGTAAAGAGCTTAAAAACTATCGATTGTATGATGTGGGGTTAACAATTAAAGAAAATGCTATAATAGTAAAACTTTATTTTGAATGGGAAAACACAAATGAAACCGTGGAAGAATCAGATAATAGTAAAGTTATAGATATTAGTGAATATCTATAAATAAAGAACACTTGCTTAAATGTAAGTGTTCACTTTTTGTAAAAGGAAAATATTTTTGTTATCGAAAATTACTTGAAAAAGATAGTAGTATGGGTGATAAGTTGCATGAAGAGCATGAATTTTGATATCCCTATTATCGATTATAAGAAGCAGGGTATCAAGTAGAATTAAGAGTGAACCAAAAATACGCTTGAATAGCTGTAATCTGTTTCACGGTCCTTTGGTGTTGATATCAGCAAATGTGTTATCAGGAATACAACTTGTTTTTGGGTAATTAAAGAAGGATTAATAAAAGCTGGAGTTAATTCGTTGATGAACTGTTGTTAGAGAAATATTATTATCTCTAGAATATCAGATGATTTACCTGAGTTATAAAAAATGTCTTTATTTTTTAGAGTCTAATATTTAAAGGATCTAAGTAACTCCTTGTTTAAAAAGTTTTTTCTTTTAGTTTGATTAGTTAAAGAAGAAAAGAGGTGATTTTGATTACTCAAGTAAATGACCAAAAAATCAGTTTAGTTGGTGCAGTAATAATGATAGTAGGAACGGTGGTAGGTGCAGGAATTTACATTATTATTGGTCCCCTCGCCGTAAATGTAGGACCTGGATTATTAATTTCATATTTAATAGCTTTATTAATAGCTACCACCTCTTCATTTTGTTATGCTCAAGTTTCTGCTGTTTATCCGACCACTGCAGCTACTTATAGGTATGCTAAAATGTTTTATCCTGAAATGATTGGTTTTTTAATGGGATGGTTACGATTCCTGACTTCCTTTTATGGTTTGGCACTTATGGCAAGTGGATTTACTGAATACTATCAAAATCCACTTGGATTAAGTAACCGATTGATTGCAGCTACTATTTTAACTATTTTTTTTATTGTAAATTTACTAGGTATTCGAACTACCCAAATAGTTCAAAGTATTTTGGTTACTATAGTTATTTCGGGTTTAGTACTGTTTTCTGGTGGTGGATTTTCTGAAATTGAAGCTAATAATCTTTTTCCGATGACAGAGGCAGGAATAGGAGCTATATTCGGTGGTGCATTAACAGCCTTTTTTGCTTATACAGGTATGTATTTTGTAGCAGAAATTGGTGATGAAATTGAAGAATCCGATAAAAATATTCCACGAGCAATAATTATTGCTTCTATAATCATAGGACTTTTATATTTATCTACTACTTTAGTTTTTTCAGGAGCTCTTGGATGGGATACCATTATTAATAAAGAACCAAATCTAGCTCAAGCGGCTCATAAAATATTACCTACTGATTTTTTTTATTTTATTCAAATTAGCGGTGTTGTTGCTGTTATAATGCCAATTAATTCTATTTATGCTGCTAGTAGTCGTTTGTTAGCCAGTTTGTCCCAAGATGGATATATGCCTAAAATATTAGCTAATAAAAACAAATATAATGTGCCAGGTATTTCTCTCTTTTTGATATATGTTTTAGGAGTAATTATAGTTTTATTAGATTTGTCAATTTTATATCTTGGTGCAATTAACTCTCTAGTTACATTAATTGGGATGGCTTTAGTTGCTGGTGCTGGGTTAAAAATATTGAAAGTTGAACCTCAAAAATTAAAAGAAGCTCCTTTCACCTTAAAACCAGTACTTCTAATATTTTTGTCAATATTTACAATTATAGCGGTTTTATGTCTAGCTGTTTTTACTTTTATTGAGGATTCAATGGTATTGAACTCTATTATTTTATGGATTAGTATTGGGACTATATACTTCTATGGAAGCAAGTTATACTACCATAAGAGATCTAAAACTAAAAGTATATACTACAAAGGAGAGAACACATATGCACGAAGAGAATAGTCTAATTAAACCAAAAATTGTTGCTTTATTTGGAAATCCAGTTAAGCATTCATTGTCACCAATAATGCATAATATAGCGTTTGATGAACTGAAAATGAATTGGTTTTACTTTGCTTTTGAAGTAGATAAAAGAAAATTAGAAGAAGCTATTACAGGTATAAAAACAATGGATTTTAGAGGAGCTAATATAACAGTTCCTTTTAAAAAACAAGTTTGTGATTTTGTAGATCGATTAACAAATGAGGCCCACTTTATTGGTGCAGTAAATACTATTATAAATAATGAAGGTGAACTTATAGGTGATAATACTGATGGTTTTGGGTTTGTAAGAGCTCTTATAGCAAATAAATTGAACATTGAAAATGAAAAAATACTTTTGTTGGGAGCGGGTGGAGCTGCTAGAGCAATTAGTTACTCTTTGATGAAAAACTATGAGTGTGATTTGACCATAGCTAATAGGACATTATTGAACGCAGAATTATTAACTCAAGACTTAGAAGAAGTAACAATGAAAAATATTAAGTCATATCCATTAAATGAAGTTTTTAGAATAATATCAAATTTTGATATTATTATTAACACATTACCTGTGGATCCACCACCTAGAATAATTGATAGCCTAATTAATAATTCGAATACATGTCAAATATTTATTGATATAAGGTATGGAAAAATGTTATCTAAATACTTTAAGGCACTTGAAGAAGTTGATATTAAAACTATGGATGGCAAAACTATGCTTTTATATCAGGGTGTTTTATCTTTTGAAAAATGGACTGGTGTAAAACCACCAATAAAGACAATGAAAAGGGCCCTTTTATAAGGCCCTTTATTTTGTTTGCCCTGCATGGGCGGTGTCTAGGCGGTGAAAGTCCGCTACAGGCTTGGTGGTAGGAACTGTTAGCAGATGGCAAGGGCGTCCATCGCGAGGTGGAGTCTGAAGGAAGCCTAATGCAAACTCTCGGTCTGGCGAACAGAAACCACATACAAGGCATACGTGGGGTGGATGAGTGTGCATATCAACACAAAGTCCAATACCACCCGAACCCCACGGTGTAAATGTGGCAGATGTATGAGAGGAAAGGTACCGTTCTTAACAGGGGAGGTCTTACGGGGGTGCCGACAAGAGGGTTTAACCAACAACCCACAGCGACAAATCGTGCGGTGATGCACGGTTGAACCGTAAGAAGTCAGCCGAGGTCATAGTACCGGATACGGGAAGGACCGAACAATGGTAGTCTTTTAAACTAGAGAGAAGGTGAGATACTGTAAAGAGAGCAGAAAACTGTGAAAACAGGTTACCCTTACGAGGGTATGGTGGAACCAGAGAGTACCAAGGGAGCGCGGAGTACTAACTCACTGGAACCTAGCGAGGAAGACGGTGCAGAAAGTTTACTTGATAAATTACTACACACAGGAAATTTAAATTCAGCTTACAAAAGAGTAAAGCAAAACAGAGGTGCAGCAGGTGTTGACGGGATGACAGTCGATGAGTTAATGCCATATCTAAAAGAGAACAAGGATGAATTTCTAGAGAGTTTGAGAAGTGGGAAGTACAAACCCCATCCAGTCAGACGAGTAGAAATACCTAAACCTGATGGTGGGGTAAGACTTCTTGGAGTCCCAACAGTCGTGGACCGCATGGTCCAACAGGCACTAGTGCAAATACTACAGCCAATATTTGAACCAACATTTTCTGATAATAGCTTTGGGTTTAGACCAAACCGCAATGCCCAACAAGCGATCAAAAGGTCAAAAGATTACTACGCCCAGGGCTACAAATATGCAGTTGACATAGACCTAGCAAAATATTTTGACACTGTGAACCATGACTTGTTGATAGGTATGGTAAGGGAACAAGTAAAGGATGAAACCATCATACGACTCATACGCAAATTTTTAAAGAGTGGGGCTATGTCAAACTTAAGGTAAACCGAGAAAAGAGCAAAACTGGAAGCCCACTAAAACTTAAGTTTCTTGGCTTCTCCCTCTACAAAGCTAAAGGGAAGATTGGAATCAGACCGTACCAGAAGTCCGTAAAACGGT
>NZ_NIQC01000017.1 GCF_002216005.1 Natranaerobius trueperi | reverse complement strand
AGATTTTGCATTAGGCTTCCTTCAGACTCCACCTCACGATGGACGCCCTTGCCATTTGCTAACAGTTCCTGCCACCAAGCCTGTAGCGGACTTTCACCGCCTAGCTACCGCCCATGCAGGGCAAACTGATAAGAACAAGACAGCTTTAAAAAGCTGTCTTGTCTCTCTTTTATCTTAGCTCAAGATCTAAACCTGATTGCTCGATTAAATCAGTTGTATCTTCATAGTAGTTTCCAAGCTCATCAATAGGCATATCTTGAATATTTAATTCATCAGTTTCTACAATGTGAGGTTCAACTTCTGAAGGATATTCAGCACCATATTCAGAGTTGATTAAAAGTTCTAATGATTCTCCTACAAATTCAACTTGGTTTTCTTCTTCTAATAACCACTCAAGAAAAACCTTCGCATTTTCTTCATTAGGTCCATCTTTCACTAAACCAGCTCCAGCTGCGTTCGCTACAGTACCCATCTCATCTTCATCCTGATCAAGGTAAATAAAGCCTACATTGTTGTTATCAGGTTCTTCTAACTGCTGGTGGAAATAGTAGTTGTTTACAAGACCAAATGCATGCTCACCTGCTCCAACTGCTCTACGAACATCACTATAACCTTGGTAAATACCTGCCGCATTTTCTCTTATTGATTCTACCCATTCTGAAGTTTTCTCATCTCCCCATTCATAACGAAGAGCTGATACATGACCGATCATACCACCATTACCACCACGGGTGATTGCATATCCACCTTCAACATCAGCCCATTTAGGATCAAATAAATCTTTTCCTCTTGTTGGCATTTCGTCTTCAGATATCATATCTTTGTTGTATATAAATCCTCGTGATCTTAATGAAATAGCAAAGTAAGAGTTATCTTCTGATCTAAATTCTTCTGGTATTGTCTCAATACCTTCTAGTTCTGCTCCCTGTAATAACTCTTGTTGATCTAAGTACCCTAACGCTCCTAAATCGTTTGAAATAAATACATCTGCTTGAACATTATTTGATTCTTCTTCTATTTGTTGTGCATCAGCACCATGTAAAGCTTGAACCTCAATACCTGTGTCTTCAGTGAATTTATCTAATAAGTTGTCAACAAACCTTTCATTACGGGCTGAATAAACAACTAGCTCATCATTTTCTCCTTCTGCACTCCCACACCCTGCTAAAAGCAGAACTCCTAGCATTAAAGTGATAACAAGTAGAGTTTTTGTAACTGTCTCAATTTTCAAAAATCCATCCTTCATCTTACTACCTCCTATAAATTTTATTGTTAGTGTAGAACTAAGAGAAAATAGTTTGATTGAAACTGAAAATCATTCTCATTAAAAACAATTTAAATCCCTCAATTCCTACCTGAAATAATACTATTAAAACTATGGTTTCGCAAGTCTTAAATTTTTCCTCTGCTTTGATTATAATTAAATATCTCTTTCATATTCACTAATTGAAAACGTTTCTCACTCACAATCCTTATCAAGTTGATAGGAATTCAACTGTGTATGATAGGTTTATTGCTATTGTTTAGATCCCTTTTAAACAGTAGCATTAGGATTTTTCTGTTATACGGAGCTGTTCGCTACGTATGCAGGTTCAACTTACTAGAGAGTAACCCAAAATTTTAAAACAGTTTACAAGAGTTCCCTCAACCCGTTCTAACAGATTTTTTTTGATAATTAATTTTCTGATGGCCATCTATTAAACTGTCCTTAGTAATCAGATGACCATCAGATCAAAATAACTTAAAATATAGGGTTAATTAGTAAGTTAAACTATCTTTCAAATTATATTCCATGGCGTAAAGTCTGAATAAGACAATTAATTTCCTCTTGTTCAGGCTTTTTATTTTCTAATAGAATTAAAGCACCAATGACCTCAATTTCCCAGCCCTTTAACATACGTGCATACAATTTTACATTACCTGGCCTTATTTCACCTCTTTCAATCGCTTCTTTAAAGGCAGCTTCATACATTTCTAAAATGCTATTCCTAACTTCTAATAACCAATCATATAACTCGTTTTCAATAACTATCCGTGATTCAGAGTTTAATATAAGACGAGCTATCTCTTGATTTTCCCAAAGAAAATTTGCTTCTCTTTCTAGTACAAGAGTCAACTTTTCCCATATAGATAATGGCTGTGATAAGGAATCATTAATTATCTTTTGATACTTTTTAGTCCCAATTCTAATCATTTCAATAAACAGATTCTCTTTACTATCAAAATACTCATATACCGTCCCCTTGCCGACACCAGCTTCATTAGCTATCTCTTGTATTTTAGTAGAATGATACCCCTTTAAACTAAATACTTTAGCAGCACCCGTTAAGATTTGGTTTCTTTTCATTGTTAAATACCACCTCTTTCATATTTACATGCCTTCAGAAGTAGATGATGGCTGACTTTTGAATTTACTAATAAACCATTTTGATACATCGTCTAATAAACTATACATAACTGGTACAAATATTAAAGTTAGAAGTGTTGATACAATAAGACCACCTATTACTACAGTCGCCATAGGCGCACTAGCTTCTGCTCCCTCTCCTATGCCAAGAGCTAAAGGAAACATACCTACAATTGTCGTAAGAGTAGTCATTAAAACAGGCCTTAACCTTTTCTTCCCAGCTTCTAAAAGTGCTTTTTGTCTCTCAAGTCCTCTATCTCTATAAAGTAAGTTAATATAGTCTACCATCACTATTCCATTGTTAACAACAATACCTGCTAACATGATCATTCCAATAAAGGCAACAATACTTAAACTTCTTCCTGTAATAAGCAAGGATAAAATAACACCTATCAATGATTGTGGTAGTGTAAACATTATAATAAATGGATATAACAGTGACTCAAATTGAGCTGCCATAACCATGTAAACCAAAATAACTGCTAAAACTAAAACTAAAATCAATTCACCAAAGGCATCCATCATATCTTCATACTCGCCGCCATACTGAACAAAATAGTCCATTGGTAGATCAACTTCTGAAACTTTTTCTTGAATTTCTTCCATTACTGTACCTAAGTCTCTATTAACTAATTGTCCATTAATTCTAGCAACTCGATCTTGATCTTCTCTTTCGATTTCTTGTGGTGCATCACCTAGTTCGATTGAAGCCACTTCTTCAATTGGGACTTCTTCTCCTGTAGCTGTCGATATCAATAAAGTTTCAAGTGTGGATAAATCCCAACCATCAGGGTGTTCTAATTGCATATTTATATCAAACTCTTCTCCACCTTCTCGATAGGTTGAAATTCTATTTCCATCAAGAGCAGTATTTAAAAATGACCCTACTTGAAAGGTTGTTAAGCCATAAGTCTGAGCCATATCTCGATCTAAATTAACTTCTAATCGAGTTCTTGGTTCATCAAAACTTGTAGTCACTTCTCTAGTCCCTTTTACAGAATCAACTTCTTCTGCTATCTTAGAACTTAACCTTTCTAATTCATCTAAATCTTCTCCTAGAAGCATAATATTTATTGCGTCACCACTTGCACCTGCACCAGCTGCACCTCCCATATCTTCTTCTGTTACTGATATATTGGCACCAGGTATCTGAGGTAAAGTTTCTCTTATTTCGTCAGATACTTCATGGGAAGCGCTCTCCCGCTCGGATTCACTGACAAGGCGTATATCTAGTCTGGCAGTATTTCCATCACTTCCTCCACCTGACATATCCATAGAACTACCACCAACATTACTAAATACAGATTCAATTTCGGGTATATCTCCAAGTTTTGTCTCCATATCTCTTACATTCTGGTCTGTTATTTCAATAGGAGTTCCTGTCGGAAACTCAACATCAACTGATATTTCACCAGTATCCATAGGAGGAAGAAAGTCAGTTCCGACCATATTAATCATAAAACCCGATAGTACAAGCAGTAATAAGACTATACCTACTAAAACACCTCTTAAGTTTAAACTCCATTCAATTACACGTTCATATTTATCTGTTAAAAAGTTTAAAACTTTGTTAACAAAAATAAATACCTTCCCTGGTTTTTGTTCATCTTCACTTGTCTTGCTTGGAACAAGTTTAACAGTTAATAATGGTATTACCCCTACAGCCACAATTAATGATGATACTAAAGCAAATGTCACTGTCCAAGCCATGGGTGCAAAAATTATATCTGCTATACCTTCTGCAAAAACTATTGGTAAAAACGCTACAACACTGGTTAAAGTGGCAGCAGTGATAGCTCCTGTAACTTCTTTACTACCTAATATAGCAGCATCTTTAGGATTAAGTCCTTCTTCTCGCTGTCGGAAAATGTTTTCTAATATCACTACTGAGTTATCTACCATCATCCCAATACCTAAAGCAAGACCACCTAAAGTTATCATATTTAGTGTAAAATCTTGAAAAAATATTAGAATAAAAGTACATACAACAGAAAGTGGGATAGCTGCGCCAATTATTAAAGTTGAACGTGCACTTCCTAAAAATAACCATAATATAAGCATAGCTATTATTGCCCCGGAAATACCCATAACAACTAAGTTATCGATAGATTCTTCAATATACTCACTTTGATCCATAGCAACTTCGAATTTCACATTTCCTGGTAATTGATTTTCTAAGCTATCTAACTCTTCGTTCACATCTCTAGCAACATTTACAAGGTTTGTATCACTTTGAGATTGAATAGCTAATGAAACAGTTGATTTTCCATTTAATCTAGTAAACGGTTCTTGTTCCTGTTGAATATCATTGACTTCAGCAAAATCCTCAATTCTAACAGGCCCACCAGAGGTTTGACCTACAATTAATCGTTTAATTTCTTTTACACTTTCAAATTCACCTGCTACATGGATAAGATACTCACGTTCACCCTCTGTTAGAGAACCGCCCGAATCATCTAAATTAGATGCAGCTATAGTTTCAGTAACTTCATCTAACGATAAGCCATAGGCGTTTAATTTGTAAGGATCACCTACAATTTCAATTTCTCGTTCAATACCCCCGCCTATATCTACTGATGCGACTCCTTCAATTCTTTCTAATTGATTTTGAATTCTCCCTTCAGCTAAGTCAGTCATTTCCTCATGATTAAGATCACCACTCATACCTACTTGTACAATCGGAAGCATATTTGGGTCTATTTGCATAGTTAATGGATTCTCTACTTCGTCTGGTAACTGTTCCATGACCATATCAATAGTTTCTCTTGCATCTAAAGCAGCAAAATCCATATCCGTATTCCAACCAAACATTAAAATAATTTCACTTTTTCCAGGGCGTGATACTGAAGAAATATTATCAAGACCATCTAATGTAGATAATGATTCTTCTAACGGTCTAGTTACCATATTTTCAACCTGTTCTGGACCTGCTCCTGGATAATTAGTGGAAACTGCAAGAACTGGAAGATCCATATCAGGAAATAAGTCTAATGGTATTCCGGTAAGTGAAATACCACCTATTATTAAAACCATAAAGACTACCATTAATACTGTTATAGGTCTATTAATTCCTATTTTTGATAAATTCAATTTAGATCACCCTCTTGTACCTCAACTTTTTCTCCGGGAATTACATTATCGAGCCCCGCAACTACAACTTGTTCATCTTTTTCTAAACCATCTGTAATCTCTACATAACCGTCCTGGCTAATACCAATTTCAACTTTTTTCATTTCAATTTCATTATCTTCATTAACTAGATAAACGGCATGATTATTACCATCATTTACTAATGCATGACGTGGGATAGTTAATGCATCTTGACTACTATCAACAGTTAACCTAATTCTACTGTACATACCTACCCTTAACTGATCATCTAAACCCTTTTCAGTAATCAAAACTTCAACTGGATAAGAAAGTCCTTCTTCAGGTGGAAGAGAACCTATATCAGAAATAGTTGCTTCAAAGTGATTGTTACTGATTGAGGGTATTTCTACTTCTGCTTTATCACCTTCTGAAATACTATTAATATATCTTTCAGAAAGAGTACCTGTTACTTGATGGCTTTCTGCATTGATAATAATAGCAGGTTCAGTATTTCCAACTAAATCATCTTTATTAATATCTAAATTCGCGATTACACCACTAACGGGTGCTGTGACTCTAGTTCTATCAAGAGCATCTTCTATCATCCTAATGCCGATTTCAGCTTGTTCTACCTGTGCCTCTAAAGAATCAATTTGTTCTTCTCGAGTACCTTCTTCAATGGTATTTAGATATGCCTTTGCAGACTCTAATTGTTCTTTAGCATTTTTATATTGCATTTCAACCTGTTCTAATTCTTGATCAGAAACAAAACCTTCTTCATGGAGGGTTTTTGCTCTCTCATATTCGTTCTTTGCTTGAAGTTTAGACTGTTCTGCTGTGTTAACAGTTGACTCAGCCTCAGCTATTTCGCCTTCCCGTGCGCCTTTTTCTGCTTCTTGTAATTGAGCTTTTGCCATACGTTTTGATGCTTGAGCTTCTTGTAATTGGTACTGATGCTCCTTATCATCAATTGTAAAAAGTAATTTACCTTGTGTGACAGTATCACCTTCAGACACATAAACTTTATCTACTGTCCCTGACATTTCAGGAATTACATATCTTGAATCTGTTGTTTCTACTTGACCTATAATCGATGTTACTTTATTAAGATCTTGTACTATAGGCTCAGATGCTTCTACAACATGAATTTCTTCTTCATTTTCAGATTGTGTTTCACCTTTTCGGTCATTAAATGCTACTACAGAAGTTACTATAAGCCCAACTATTATAGTAATCACTATAATTAAAATCGGCTTTTTGCTTTTTTTTGTTTTTGTACTTGTCAATGTTACCCCTCCTGTGTCGACCGACTAGTCGGTCAAGTGTCTGAATATCATATTTTTAAATTTAATACTTACTTATATCAAATTCTCCACTAATGCCTCCATCAGGCATTTGACTACCTTCGGATCTTGACCACTACCAGATTCCATCCCACCTCTTGAAACGTATCATCACCATCTAAAGAAAGTATCCCCATATCTACTATTTAGTTAAGATGCTCCTAAATATCTTCATTGTTAGATTATTATATATCTCTTTGATATAACCCCAATAAAGTAGCGACACCCAATTAAGCTTCAGTTTTTTAATAACTGCATATAAAATATTACCGCTAGTATTCATTCAAAGTGAAATTGTAATAAAAACTCACTCAATTTTACCCAAACTTATTTAATGAGAAAGTTTTGCTCGAAAGTATCATTTCTTCGATTTAGTTCCTTGGCCTGACTCAAGTTAAGCACTTATACCCATGAAGTATCAGTTAAATATATTTTACAGACCGATAGCTTCATCTAGCAATACACACAGGTTGGGACACTCCCTATCTGTATAACCCGAGCCAGGCAATAAATTATCTTTTTTTTGCGATATTTAATTTAGAAAATAAATCAAAATAAAGTTATTCTTTTTTTAAAATTCTATACTAATTATGTATTTTTTGCAAAGGGTAACTTATCCACAGAGTTTGTTAACAATTTTGTGGATAAGTCATAAAAAAGTCTACCTCTTTATGAGGTAGTTCTATAATCTATTCTTTGGATGCCAATTACATGTTGTTAAATGATCATTTAATATACCCACAGCTTGCATATATGAGTACATAACTGTAGGACCAATCATTGAAAAACCTCGAGATTTTAAATCTTGACTAATTTTTTTTGATAAGGGGGTATATGCTGGTACTTCATCCATAGTTTCATAGTTATTGATTATAGGAGTATTATCTACAAAACTCCATATGTAAGAATCAAAGCTTGAATATTGCTCTTGAATCTTTAAAAAAGCCTTTGCATTTTGAATAGCTGCACGTATTTTGCGTTCATTTCTAATAATTCCTTTATTAGCTTTTAGTTGTTGTACCTTTTCTTCATCATATAAAGCTACTTTTTGTGGTTGAAAGTCTGAAAAGTTTTTTCTAAAGTTATCTCTTTTTGATAATATCAAAGCCCAATTTAAACCTATCTGAAAAGACTCTAAAATTATAAACTCAAAATGTATTTGATCATCATGAACAGGTATCCCCCACTCATTATCATGATAATCTATTAATAGCTGATTTCTTTCACACCACGAACATCTTTTTACCATTTTTGCAACTCCTAATAACTAAAATTTTTTATAGTTGTTTTAGTTATCACATTTCTTATATAGGTCTCAACTTGTTTTCTTACATCATAAAGATATTTTGAATTTGGTTCATAAAAGTCACCTTTGTGTAAAACATTATTATTGTCCTTAGACAACAATGTTTCCAGACTATCTAAGGTTGATACTGAATGACCTTTTTGACAGCAAAATAATGCAATTTCTTTTTCTTTTATAGCGTGTTTCTTTAGAAAAGTACGAATAGGTGGTGTATAGGACCCTGCCCAAACAGGTGTACCTATGAATAAAAATTGATAGTCTTCAGGGTTTAGCGTATAAGGTTTTAATTCAGGTTCTTCTTTTAAAAATACCTGTTTTCCTCCCCAAATATATTTAGAGAGTGTACCCTTTCTTTCCTTTTTTTGAGGCTCGATCTTCAAAAGATCACAATTAAGCTTATCTCTTAACATCGTTGAAATCAGTTCAGTATTACCCTCTAGTGAATAGTAAACAACTAAAATTTCAGATGATTTCACTTTATTGCCCCCTTCTCTAGTAATGATAAGGTTCATTACGATTAATCTTTAAGGCTCTATAAATCTGTTCTACTAAAATTAGCCTCATTAGCTGATGTGGAAAAGTGAACTTAGAAAAAGATAATAATAAGTCTGCTTCTTGTTTAAGTTTTTCAGATAACCCCAAAGTACCACCTATAACTAAAGTTATGTTACTAGTACCGTGTAGCGATAACTTATCTAGTTTCTTAGCGAAATCTTTAGAGGTTAGTTGATTTCCGTTAGGATCTAAAATAATTAAATAGTCCTTTGAACTAATATATGTTCTTATGCGTTCTTCCTCTTCTCTTTTTACCTTGTTAACCTCTTCAGTATGTAATTTTGACGGTAAAGGAGTATCTTTAACTTCTTTAATCTCGAGTTTTGCATATGGTATTATTCTTTTTTGATATTCTTTTATTCCTTGAATTAAGTATTTTTCTTTGATTTTTCCAACTGCAATAATTGTGAATTTCAAATAGTAAACCTCCTCTTACTAAATATTATAAAACCGGACAGATACTCTGTCCGGTAAAGTTAGTTAATATCTTGATAAGGATTACTCTCAAGAGTCATTTCAACAGTTTTTTCTTCTTCATTTCTAATTATTGTGGCTTCAACCTGGTCTCCAACTTCAAAATCATTTCTTATACTTCGTAATTTAGGTAAATTTTCAATTTTACGATTATCTATTTCAGTCAGGATATCACCTGACTGTATCCCAGCATTTCCTGCAGGACTGTTAGGTTCTACTTCCTGAATATAAACACCATAATCTACTGGTAGATCAAAAATTTCAGCAACATATTTATCAATTTCTTGAATAGCTATCCCAATCCAAGGTCTTTCCACATAACCTTTTTCTACAAGTTCGTCAACTATTTCAATGACTAAATTACTAGGTATAGCAAAGCCCATACCCTCTATACCGGATTCACCAATCTTTATACTATTTATACCAACTACCTCACCTAAAGCATTAACTAATGGCCCGCCGCTGTTTCCAGGGTTTATAGCAGCATCAGTTTGAACTAGTCGGATATAATCGTCACCTACCCTAACTGTACGATCTGTTGCACTAATTACACCTGAAGTTACAGATTGTTGAAAAGCAAGTCCTAATGGATTACCAATAGCTATAGCAAGTTCACCAACAACTAAATCTTTAGAATCACCGAACTCAGCACTAGGTAGCTTTTCTTTTTCTAAATCTGTAGGATCAATTTCAAGAACTGCCAAATCAGTTTCTGCATCTTTACCAATTATTTCAGCCTTTACACTCTCTCCTTCATCTAATGTGACAATAATTTCATCAGAGTTTTCGATAACATGATGGTTAGTAACTATCAATCCATCAGAATCAATAATTACACCAGAACCAGTACCCCGTTCCATAGCTTGGCCCCATCCATAAGCCCTGTTTGTAACTCCGACAACTGCAGGTCTTACTTCTCTAGCAGCTTGAGATACAGCTGTATTTTGATATTCCTCTGGATCAACATCGGTATTCAGATTTTCCTGGACTTCCTTCTCAGTAGAAAGAGAATTCTCATTTTCATCTTCTCGAACAATTTCATCTTCTAACCGCCCAGCGACTGCAGGTGGAAGTATTATCGAAGCCACTACACCACCAATAATAGCTCCTAATAACCCAATTAAAGCTATTGTAAAAAAACCTGGTCCTCTTCTTTCATAAAAGGACATTTTTACTACCCCCTAATAAAGTAGTGACTGTGATAAATTATAGCACAGTCTATAAAAAAACTTCAATACTACAGTTCAAAACCAAAAGCTCTACCTTCTCTTTCAGCAATATTAAAGGTGACATTATTAGTTATCTCTATAGGTAACTTTTCAAACACTTGATGTACATATTCTTTAACAATGTCGGGATGATTATTATCTTCACTTAAATGACCTAAAATTAATTGACTGACATTATTATCAAGTAAATCAGGTAAGTACTTAGCTAATTCCATATTTGATAGGTGCCCTTTATTACTTCTAATCCGTTGCTTTAAGTATTGTGGATATCTGCTCTTTGATAATAAGTTCAAGTCATGATTTGACTCAAGTATTAGACCGTGACACCCTTTTAAACTTTCTTTCATATGAGGTGTAAATACACCTGAATCTGTAGCGATACCAAGTTTTTTATCATTTCCAGTTATACATAATCCCACCGGTTCGTTAGCATCATGTGAGACAGGGAAAGGATCAATGTGAATATTGTCTATGTTAAACCTTTGTCCTGTCATGATAGTTTTTCTTTCTTCAGGTATAGTTCCTATTTTATTATCCATCCCACACCAAGTACCATAGGTAGCGTAAACATGTAATTGATATCTTCTAGCTAACACACCCACCCCTTTAACATGATCTTGATGTTCATGTGTTGCAATAATACCAGAAAGTTCTTGGGGACTTTTCTGAACTTCAGCTAACTTTTTTTCAATTGCTTTTCCTGATAAACCAGCATCTATTAGTAGTTTTGTATCACCTTCTTCTACATAAATAGAATTTCCATTACTACCACTAGCTAACACTGCAAATTCCATTTCCTCTCCCCACTTTCAAACGTCTATTTATTCTCTTTATCTTCTGGTTTTTCTTTTTTTTCAATTGTAATAAACTCATAGTCTTTTTGTCCCATGCCTAGCTCTTCAGCATAATCTACATGCCACTGTGCATGTTTACCAGTAATTTGTTGAAACAGCTCTTTTTCCCCCGGTTGTACCTCTTTTTCACTCCCTTTTGATTGAGGCAGAGGATCAGCTTCACTCATAATATCAAGAGTAGCTTGCTCTATAGCTACAATATCATCAGATACTAATACACCTTGATCTTGAATGACTGGTGTATCTGCCATTGGCATACAATCACATTCGGGTTGTACTTCTAAAATGAAATTTATGTATAGTATTTTACCTTCCTGGAAAGTTTGTACTGCTGCATAAGCTGCTTCACTTAAACCTTTTTGAAATCGCTCTTCAGATTGAGGGATAATAAGAGCTTCATCTTTACAAACACGTGCACATCTTCCACACTTTACACATATCTCATAATTTATTTCTATATTATCTTCATCTGTTTTATATATAGCTTCATGAGGGCACACATCTACACATCGTTCACATAGTGTACACTTTTCTTCTTCCCACTTTAATTCAGTATTCTGAGCAAAATGAATTCTTCCACGTTCAGCGTGTCCACAATTATCTTTACAACTAATAGCGCCCATCCCTAAATTTTTAATAGCTCCACCAAAGCCTGAACCAATATGCCCTTTACAATGAGAAATAACTATCATACTTGGGGCATCATAGATCGCTGATGCAACACCAATTTTACCAAGTATAGGCCCTGATTCAACTGGTTTATGATCTTTACCAAATATACCATCAGCAAGAACCATTGGTGCACCTAGTGATAAGTGATTTAACCCTTCGCTATTAGCTACTTCTAAGTATTCAATACCAGGAATCCTTACTGTATCTGTAACAAAAGGTTTCCCACCAGCTTCTTTGACAGCATTGACGACTTTTTGGATAAAGAGTGGACGAATTATTCTATGTGCACCATATGAACCAAAATGAGTCTTTATAGCTACATAGTCACCCTCATCAAAATAATTACTGACATCTACTTGTTTTAAGATTTCTTCTAATTTAGCAACTAAACTATGATGATAATCAAATTCCTTCGCCCGAGCATCTGCAAACCAAATTTTACTACCACCCAATGACTACCCCTCCATAGTTAAGTTTTTTAAATGACAAGTGTCGTTCAACGTAATAATTTTTCCTTTATTATAATCATACCAATACTCTACTTTTGTAATTGATGCATTACTAAAAGTAAAAGGCCAAGGTGTATTAAAAAAGCTATATCCTGTAAGGTATACTAAAAAACCTCCGAGAACTCTGCCGTGACTAATAATAGCTATAGTATCATCTTTATTATAGTTTTTCATTAAATTATTCATTACAATACTAATACGCTTTTTTAAGTTCATTAACCCTTCTTCCTCAGGAATAGGTGTTTCAAAAAAGTTTTCCTCTAACTTCATACCAAGGCTTGGATATTTATCTTTAATTTCTTCTCTAGTATGGCCCTCAATTACACCCCATGAATATTCATTTAATAATTTTTCTTCAATTGGTTCTTGGTTATGAAGTTTACTCATTTCATCTGCAGTAGCTCTTGCCCTATCAAGGCTACTAGTATAAACTGCCGTCATAGATTCATCTTTTAACCTATTAGCTAATTGCTTAATTTGATGTTCACCTCTATCAGTCAAAGGATAATCTTTTGTCCCTTGAAACCTTTTCTCTGTATTACCACTTGTTTCTCCGTGACGAATTAATAAGAGTCTCATCGTAAAATCTCCCTCTCGACATCATATCTGTTACCTATCAAAATATATATTCTTTCCTCCGATAAATAGTGGTATGCCATAAGCTAATTTCACCTCGTCACCTAATAGATTTAGATCAATAGCTGCTTTACCAGCTGAGAACATAATTCTATTATCAATTCTTAAGTCTGCTGCTTTACTAACTGCTGAGCCTAAGGCAATACCTAAATCACCAGAATTAAATGCACAAACCCCCTCATTTTCCTTGTTTTCGGTACAGTTTTTAAATCCGCAATAACCACAAGGATGAATACCAAGTTGCTGTATTTTAGTACCAATTAACACAATACAAGAAGTATGTTCTAGATTATCCGCATCTCGTTTAAAAAAAGCTACTCCTTCTTTTTCGGAAATCTCATACATTCTGTTACGTAACTTATCAATAGTTTCACCAGTAGCAACAGCTGTTACTAAATTATCAACACCTTTACCTTTTGGAGCTGTTCTAGCCGCAGCTGTTATAAGTTCAGAAGCTCTTTCAACAGCCCTTTCTTCTAATTCTCTTCCTTCTGTCAACATTTAATAACCTCCTTTATGCTCTAAATCTCCAGTAAAAGCATTTATATAATAATTTTGATTACCATCTTCAATTTCTATCTTCCAAACCGGTACTGCTTCCCACTCATCTGCGATATACCCCTCTGTATAATACCCAAATGTTATATTTGTTATTTCTTGAATATTTTCATTTGGTGGTAAGTTTTCAAGCAGCCTCAAAATAGCCATTGTAGCAGGTATTATTTCAATAGATTCGTCTTTAAATCCTTCCTTTTCAAGGAGAAACCCTTCAATCTCTCTAACCCCATCATTACCCAGTTTTACTAGTGTAAAACCACCATATAAGTTGTAATCATCTATTTCTTGATAATAAATTAGCCTTTTCGAATTACTTTGCTCAACTTTTTTATTCAATGTTAGGTTGTCCGGAAAATTCAACAGATCAAACAGTTTTTCCGCTTGTTCTTTTGCTGTTTCTTTGGTTAACTGAAACTCACCATTTTCTTCTTTATCTAAATAACCGTTTTTAAACGATATATTTATACGTCCTCCTGGAGATTGGGAGATTACAACTTCTTCGTGTTCAGAAGAAACTATAGTAGTATCTTCGTCACTTTTTAATGAATACGAACCTTCTATCAATAAGCTTATTTTTTTCCTTAAATCAGTTTGAAAGTTACTTACTCTTAAGTAGTTAGCTGTAAAGCTTTCTTGAGATATATCTAAATCAAAGGTTAAATTATGTGACTTCAATCTTTGTTCTAATTCCGCTCTCTGTTCATCAGTTATTTGTGCTTGTAAATACGGTGTATCTGACTCAATAATCCATTTATACCCTAAAAAAAGATTTAGGATCAGAAAGGAAATTAATAATACGCTTTTAGCACGTTCCCAATCCAATCAATCCCCCCCAATTAAATGACTAATCGACTTTCCAAGCTGGAATAAACTCATGTGTTCCATCTTCAAATTCTAGTATCCAAATTGGTTCTATATAGTAGGCATTATTCTCTCTTAATAGATCAAACCCTAGAAATGTTCTCTTTAGTTGAGTTATATTTTGAGAAAGTTTAGAAGTAATATCTTTAAAATCTTGTAATTTTTTTTCTTCTACTTTATTATCAAGCTCACTGTATAACCATTTTTGAAGAGCTTTGTCAATGCTAATCATTTCCCCATCTTTGTTTATCCTTTGAAATGTTTTGGGAACTTGTCTTCTATACTCAACTATAGAATTTCCAAATAACCTTATTTCAACCGCCTTATCTGTCATGATAGGTACTCCGTTATGATAATAACGATAGTTTATTGAAGAATATTCTCTAGTACTTTCAGAGGGATTTAATTCAGTAACCCTTAAGTGTTCTTCCCAGCCACCATATAAAGAAATATAGTGACCACCTTGTTCGAGTAAATCATAATAGTCTACTCGCATAAGGTTACGATCCTCTGTCCGTGGAGCATTATAATGAACAGCCCCCTCTGGATACAAACGTAACCCCCGTTGTCCGTCTGTAAAAATATTAGTGCCATCTCGTTCTTCGATTTTCCTAACAAAAGATAGATCTAAAAAAAATGCTTTTGCTAGTCGCTTATGATCAATTGACTCAAATTCTACTGCTTTAGGATAAAACTTTTTATCAGGTCTAGGTACATATTCTGATACCGATGTTTGAGCTATTTGTTGGCTTTGGTTTTCAATTAGTCCTAATAATTCAGTTTCAGAAGATAAAAGTAACTCCTCATTATTTTCTTCTTTTATACAGTCAAATAAATAGTTTTGTGTAACTTCCTTGTAAGTTTGTGAAAGTAATTGAGAATCAAAATTTCTACCCCAGTTACTTTCTTTTAAACTATTAAGTAATTTATCACTCTCTTGTTCAGTTAAATTAACATCCAAGAAATACCCTTTAGTTTTTTCATTATTAACTAGTAAAATCTCTGGTTCATCTGAATAGGTGATTAAAATATCTTTAAATCCATCCTCAAAAGAAAATTGTAGCAATTCATCTTCCCAAAACAAAGAAGGTAGACAGATATTAGGTAGTCTAAAAATAATATATGGTGACGATAGAGTTAACTCATTCTTTTCATGTATGTCATCATCAAGTTGTTTAATATTTTTTAATTTGTTCTTAATTATCCCCCACGCTTCGTCGAACCTTTCATCTGTTTCATATAGCAACCTAACTTCATCAGCTTCTTGTTCAGATTTGAGGTCAATATAACCGATATATTCTGGAGACAGTTGATCGAATGTGGCTGGTTGTTCACCATAGGTGATCTCCTCTAGGTTTTGATCACTCGTTGCTTCATAGTTATGATCTGTAATCCAAAGCCTTCCAGTTAGGTGGATACTGTTTAAAACTAGTATGATAAGTACAATTGTTTTAACTCGCTCCAACATAATGTGCCTCCTGAACTTTTGGTAAGAATAAATAAACTTCTGTTCCCTTACCTTCTTGACTAGATACAGTAATATCTCCACCATGAGCTTGAATTATCTCTCTCGCAATAGCGAGACCTAACCCTGTTCCTCCTTGTGCCCTAGAACGAGCCTTTTCAACTCTATAAAAACGTTCAAATATTCTTGGTAGATCTTTTGATGGAATTCCTATACCATTATCCTTAACTTTAATTTCAACAGCTTTTTCTACACAAGAAAGTTCTAAATCTACTTGACCACCATATACACTATACTTGATAGCATTCTCTAATAGATTTGTAAAAACTTGGGTTAATTTATTGCTGTCTCCTTGTATATAAATATCATCATTTTCACTTGAAATATTAACTTGTAAATTAATATTCCTATCTTTTTTTATAGGCTCAATAAAATTAACACTTCTATAAACTACTTCTTTAACATCTATAGAGTTAAACTCAATTACTGGTTCTTTTCTATCTAATTGTGATAGGACCATTAATTCTTTTACCATAGAAACCATTCTATTTGTCTCTTTATAAACAACATCTAAAAAATTTTGAGAAACCTTCTCATCTTTATAAGCTCCATCTAGTAGTGTTTCAATATAACTTTTTACAGTTGTAAGTGGTGTTCGCAGTTCATGTGAAACATTAGCAACAAATTCTTGTCGCATTTGTATTAGATCCTGTTGTTCAGTAATATCATTTAGAGCAATTATTACACCCTCATGTTGTTTCCTTTCAGCTTTGAAAGGAACTAATTGTGCTTGCAATACTCTTTTCTCATTTGTTGTAATATTTTTTTCTTTTCTTATAAAGTTATCTCCTTCTAGCATATTTTGAAACTCATCATTGGTCACAAACTTATCTATTATTGGTTCTGCAGAGTGATTTATTAACTTTTCTCCATCTAAATCTAACATTTTTTCTGCTGCAGGATTAATATGAATAATTTCGCGATTTCTATTCACTGCAATTACTCCATCACTCATCTGTGTAAGTATAGCTTCTACTTTTGCTTTTTCAGATGAAATTTCTTTTAAGGTGTGATCAAGTCGATAGGCTAAATAATTAAACATCTTTCCTAAATTTCCTATTTCATCATCACTTTTCACCTCAATTCTTTGATTAAAATCACCTTGAGCCATTGCTTGAGCTGTTTGTGTGACAACTTGAACTGGCCTTGTGATTGTTCTAGAAAGAATAATGCCCAATACTACTGTCACAATCATTGCAAATACTGTTCCTGTAAATAAAATAGTCCTTACCTCACCTAAAGTTTCATCCACTCTCTCTAATGATCCTACAAGATATATTGCTCCTAAAATTTGATTGCCTCTTTCAACAGGAATGGCTAGAGATTTTTCGCGTACATTAGTGCTTTGATTTAATTTGATATCTGTACCTCTGTTTCCCGATAAAGCTCGCGTTATTTCTTGTTCTGCGATGACTTTTCCAGGTAAGTTTTCTTCCCCCGAAGATGTGGCTAAAATTCTTCCGTTCTCATCCAATACAGTAATCTCATTTTGAGCTTGTTTACCAAATTCTTCGATTAGCTGTGATATATACTCTTCATCTTGTTCTTCGGCTAGATGTCGTTCTAATAAACTTCTAATTAGATCAGCTTCTGAACTCATTCGTTCTCTATAATCATCAAGATAATATTGATCTAATGATTGAAGAAGATAAACACTTATCAATTCCATAGCTAATAACATTAATAATAAAAATATAACCACAAGCTTCCATTGGACGGTTTTAAACATTCTACGCCCTCCTTAGGTAATAACCCATACCCCGTTTCGTCATTACATAATTGGGCTCACCAGGATCATCTTCTAGTTTTTCTCGTAATCTTCTAATAGTCACATCAACAGTTCGATCTTCTCCGATATAATCAAGTCCCCATACCTCTTCAAGTAATCTATCACGTGATATAACTTCTCCCTTATGTCTTACCAGATATACTAATAATTGAAACTCTCGATAGGTCAAATCTAAAGAGCGCCCATTTTTGCTAACTTCAGCTGTTTTTAAGTTAATTTTTATATCTTGATATGCTAATATTTCATCTTCAGTTTTTGTTGAACTAGACGATAATGATACACGTCTAACAAGAGCTTTTATTCTTGCTAGAAGCTCTCGGTTACTAAATGGTTTAGTAACATAATCATCTGCACCTAATTCTAGTCCTAATACTTTATCTACTTCAGCATCTTTAGCTGTTAGTATCAATATTGGTACCGCACTTTTATCCCGAATCTCCTTACAGATAGTAAAACCATCTTTTTCAGGTAACATCAAATCTAAAATAATAACATGTGGTGAAAAATAATCAAACTTCTTTATAGCTTCTTTTCCATCATAAGCTATATCAGTTTCATATCCTTCCTTCCTTAAATTAAAATCAATAATGTCAGCAATCGGCTTTTCATCTTCTACAATTAATACTTTATAACTCATTTTAATCCATCCTTAAAATTTTTAGTGCTTCATATTATAATGGTTCTCTTTTTACAAAAACAAATCCTTCATGAATATTTTATATGCTTTACCAAAAAAAAGATAGCGATGCACGGCACCGCTATCTAGTAAATCTATATTAAGAGGGGGTCAGACCTTTATTGTAGTTATATTATAACTTGAAAATGTTACAGAAATATTACAAACAAGTTAAAGTTAGGTAACAAGGTCTGACATTAATTTAACCTGTAATCCCATCTAAATCATTATCTTCAGGTTCTCCCCCTTCTAAATAAATCATTAAATCATTTGGAATACAAACAATTGCTTGCCTTTCCTGGCTAATCCACCCAGTATCAGAACAGATATGAAGGGGACATATTTCACTAGGCATTCTCTTGAGCCTTACTCTATTGTGCTCTAATTCTACAACGGCATTATAATCTTCGTCTATTAGAGATACTGCAACTTTTTTGGTTTCCCCTTCTGAGGGCATATCTATCTCTTTAACAATTTCACCATCAAGTTCTATTACAGCTACACCTTCATCTTCTTGTCCTAGGTTTCCTCCCCAGAAAAAAAATATACTTAGAGCAATAGCTATCAATAAAACACCAGTTATTATTATGTCTCCAACTGTGATAACTTTCAGGTATTTTTTTAAGCTCATATAGTCCACCTCTTTAAAGAGTCTTGTTTTATAGATTAAAGCTCACATACAACCTTTGTACTGAAATTTACGATATGACTATACATTAAATCTCTTGCATTGTCTAGCGAGAATTTTTGTTAATTAACAAAAACCCTCTCACATTTTGCGAGAGGGAAATTTACTATAAATCAGACGTATTAAAATAGTTTAATGGATCAGTATGTTGACCATTTCTGTGAATTTCAAAGTGCAAATGAGGACCCGTACTATTTCCTGTTGAACCAACAAGAGCAACTACATCACCTTGGTTTACATACTCTCCTGTTGAAACATGGTTAGAAGAATTATGAGCATAATAAGTTTCGTAGCCATTTGAATGACTAATTATTACTAAATTACCATACCCCCCACGATACCCAGAGTGAGTAACTTTACCGTCAGCTGCTGCTCTCACTGGAGTCCCTTGGGATGCTCCATAGTCTAGTCCTTGGTGGAACCCCCTACCCCGTTTACCATATCTTGAGGTGATTTTACCTTCTGAAGGATCAATGGGAAATAAAAATCTACCATCATTAGACATTGCGCCTGGACGTGCAGAGGTACCACGAGCAACCACTCTGTTCTTCGGTTCTTCAATAACCTCTTTATTTAAAACTTCTCTTGTTTTCTCTTCCCCGTTTTCCTTAACAACACGATAAGTTACCACGCGTACACCTGCTTTACCCGGTTCGACCACCCTTGTCTCACCTGACCACATAGAAGAGTCTGTTCTATATTCAGTATCATAAGAAATTGATTCCTTTACTTGTCTTTTCTCAGTAGCTTCAACATTTACGTAGCTGTCAGATTTTTGTAGCCTTATTTTTTCACCAGGTCTTAAGGTTTTTTCATCTAACTGTGGATTAGCTTTTCTAAGCTCACTTACAGTCTTACCTTCATTACTAGCTATAGACCAAAGGGACTCACCTTCATTAACTTCATAATTCTCTGTATACTTAGATCCTTCAATTAAAACATTAATAGCACTTTCCTTGTCCATTATTTTATCAGGATGTACCCTTGTTTCTTCGATGGTTATTTCTTCTTGTACTTCAATATCTTCAACTTGCCCATCTTTTGATATAAATTGTTCTCCTACTTTGTCTAATAGTTCGTCCGACGTAACATCATCCTGAACAAAAGCTACCTGCTTGTCATCAACATAAATCGCATTAGCCTTGACCATGACAGTAATAGTTGATTCTAAATAATTTTCTATTTCACTAATATCATCTAAGTCTGCATCCATTCTATGTTCTTTTTCTACACAGAGCTCTTCAGCAATAGTAATATTATCTAAATCATAATCAGATTTTGCGTTATTTTTGGCTTGTTCAATACTATGTTCAATTTTTTCTTTATCTTCACTAGAAAAAACAGCAACTTCTCGATCATCTAAATATAGAACTTTAACATAGCCCTCTAAAAATTTCTGGTGGTTTCTATATGTAAGTATACCTGTACCTATAATCAAAACAATTATACAAAAGATAGTAATTCTTTTTAAAGGGGAAACGAGTTTCATATATTCTGAAAAAGGCTTAGTTTCCATTTTATCCCTCCCCGGATCGGCATGCACTATTATATTCAAAATATAATGTTTCTATTCTAGCAAGTCCAAAAGCTCTTTTTTGAAGTTTTTATTTCTTCACAACTTCATATTAAGACATACAAGTAATTTATATTTTTATAAATTATTCATTATTTAACACAAAACTAATTTTATCATAAACCATTAACAATAAGCAATTAAATTAAGTTAATTTTATTAGTAACAACTTCAAACAAAATAGTAACTTTTTGTTTGATATAGAATTTATCCAGAGTTTTAACATTAAAAAAGCGGATTCCAAAAGGAATCCGCTTAATGTGGTGGCGAGAGGCGGAATCGAACCGCCGACACGAGGATTTTCAGTCCTCTGCTCTACCGACTGAGCTATCTCGCCAAGTTGGTGACCCCTAGGGGATTCGAACCCCTGATACCGGCGTGAAAGGCCGGTGTCTTAACCACTTGACCAAGGGGCCACATCTGGTGAGCCATGGAGGATTCGAACCTCCGACACCCTGATTAAAAGTCAGGTGCTCTTCCAGCTGAGCTAATGGCTCACCTCGCTGACATTTATAAATCTTACACTACTTTGCGTTATTTGTCAACCATTCTTGTAAGTTTTTTTTAACGAAATATTAAAAAGCCAATGAATTGGGACTTAATCTTATTCAAAAATTTTATTTCGAACTTTAGTTTGTGATCTTTTGGGACCCACAGAAACAATAGATACTGGTAGAGAAGTAAGCTCTTCTATCCGCTTAACATATTTTCTTGCATTATCAGGAAAATCTTCAAATTTTTCTATTTGAGAGATGTCCTCATACCAACCTGGTATTTCTTCATATATAGGACTACATTCTGAAAGTATTTTTTGACTTGCCGGGAAATGTTTTATTACTTCTCCACGGTATTTATAACCTACACAAATTTTTACAGTTTCAAACCCAGATAGGACATCTACTAGTGTTAGAACAATATGGTTTAATCCATTTATTCTTTTAGCATAATTTAAAATCACCGTATCTAACCAGCCTGTTCTTCTAGGGCGCCCTGTTGTTGTTCCAAATTCATTGCCCTTTTCCCTTATTCTGTCTCCAATTTCATTTGTTAACTCACTAGGAAAAGGCCCATCTCCAACTCTAGTACAGTAAGCTTTTACCACACCAGCTACATCAGATATATTACTCGGTGCTACACCCGTACCAGAACAGGCACCTCCTACCACAGGATTAGATGCAGTTACGTAAGGATAAGTTCCATGATCTAAGTCAAGAAGAGTTCCTTGAGCACCCTCAAACACCATCTTTTTTTTCTCTTCATTAAATCTTTCTAATATCACTGAAGTATCTTTTATATATGGTCTTATCTTTTTAGCATATTCTTTATATTCTGAAATAACTTCTTCCGGATCAAAAGTCTCGACATCATACATTTTTTCTAACAATAGATTTTTCCTAGTCACAGCCAAACGAATTTTTTCTTCTAACTCTTCATCATCTTGTAAATCGCTCATTCTGATACCAACTCTTGAGGCTTTATCCATATAGCATGGTCCAATCCCTTTCCCTGTAGTTCCAATCTTTTGTTCTCCTCGAGAAGATTCTTCTAGACCATCTATCACTTTATGATAAGGCATAATCACATGAGCACGGTCACTAATAACTAAATGGTTCGCTTCTACACTATTTTGTTTTAAGTAATCTAATTCATCAATTAACGCCTGTGGGTCAATAACCATACCATTTCCAAGAACACAAGTTTTTCCACCATAGAAAATTCCGGAAGGAATTAAATGTAACTTGTATTCTTTCTCACCTATTTTAACAGTATGGCCAGCATTATTACCTCCTTGATATCTAACAATTACATCAGCTGTTTCTGCAAGAAAATCGGTAATTTTACCTTTTCCTTCGTCTCCCCATTGTGTTCCTACAACTACTACTCCAGACATAATACGCCCTCCTAATTTTTTTTGCAATTAGTTTTAAAATTTGCTAAATTAAACAATACTCATGCACAAAAGACTTTCTCTATGTTTAATTACTTTCACTAATAAGTTGTTCAAAAAATTCGAAGATAAAAATTTATTATACATTTGTATTATCTAAAAAATCAGCTTTTTTATTACTAATTTTTAGATCTTTTAAAGTATCAATCTAATATTTATACGGAACATAAAGAATCTAGCTATTAAACATTTAAAGTTTATCAGAGGGGGTTGCTACTGTCAATAAAAAACCGAACTTTAATTTAGTTTTAACACGGAACGTTCGTTTGTAGGGTAAAAAAATTACAAGGGTTCCCCCCTTGTAATATAATCTAAACTTGATCATCATAACGATAATCAATCGATAAAAATTTGTTGTGTTGATTTTCAAACCAAAGATCAACAGTACCTATAGGACCATTTCTCTGTTTCGCAACTATTACTTCGGCTATATTTTGTTTTTCACTGTCTGGATTATAGTAATCATCTCTATAAATAAACAAAACAACATCAGCGTTTGCTTCTATACCACCAGATTCTAAAAGATCACTTAACATAGGACGTTTTTCCTGTCTTTGTTCAACAGCTCGTGAAAGCTGTGATAGTGAAATTACTGGGACATTAAGTTCTTTTGCTAGTGATTTTAAGGCTCTAGATATTTGTGATATTTCTTGTTGTCTGTTTTCTGGATTTTTACTACCTTGCATTAACTGTAAATAGTCTATGAAGATGGCTTCTAATCCATGTTCTGCTTTTAATCGCCTCGCTTTTGCTCTCATCTCCATAACTGTAATAGATGCTGTATCATCAATAAATATAGGAGCTTCAGATAAAGGTCCTATAGCTTTTGTCATTTTGGGCCAATCCTCACTAGATAAATTACCTGTTCTTAATCTATGGGCATCAATTTGAGCTTCTGCACATAGCATCCTTTGAACTAACTGATCTTTACTCATCTCTAAACTAAAAATAGCTACAGGGCGGTCCTCCTTAACTGCTATGTGTTGTGCCATATTTAAAGCTAGTGTTGTCTTACCCATTGAAGGACGAGCAGCTAAAATCACTAGGTCAGATGGTTGTAACCCAGATAATCTTTGGTCTAAGTCAATAAAACCAGTCGGAATTCCTGTAACATTACCTTGATTATGGTATAAGTGTTCAATCTTATCAAAGGTTTCCATCAAAACTTCTTTTACAGGAACAAAATCTTGAGTGCTTGTCTTTTGGCTTACTTCAAAGATTAACTTCTCTGATTCATCAAGCAATTTCTCAACTTCATCAGGATCCTCATAACTCATACTAACTATTTTCGTTGAAGCTGAAATTAGTTGTCGTAAAAGTGATTTTTCTTGAACAATTTTTGCGTAATAGTGGACATGTGCTGATGTCGGAACTGCATTTGCTAGATCTGTTAGATAGTCAATCCCACCAATAGCCTCCAAAATGCCGTCATTTCTCAATTGTTCAGAAAGAGTTACTAAATCTACTGGCTCTCCTTCTTCACCTAGCTTGAGAATAGCTTCATATATTTTTTCATGAGAATCTTTATAAAAATCATTAGTTTTTAAAATTTCTGTAACAGTTGATATTGCTTCCCCATCAATTAACATTGCTCCTAAAACAGATTGTTCTGCTTCCACATTCTGCGGAGGAAGTCGATCTGTAATTTCTGCCACTTCCATCCCTTCTTTCTAGAACAGATTATTATTTTTCTACCACTTGAACATCTAATTGAGCATTGACATCTGGATGTAATTTAATATTTACTTGGTGAGTTCCTAAAGTCTTAATCGGATCCATCTCAATCTTTTTCTTATCAACTTTATAGCCTTTATTTTTAAGTTGTTTCCCAACATCTTTATTCGTAACTGAGCCGAAAACTTTACCACCATCTCCGGTCTTTTGATAAATTACAACTTTTTCGTCTTCTAGTTGTTTTTTTAGATCTTGTGCTTCTTTTAATTTTTTAGCTTGTTTTTCTTGTTCCTTTTTTTGCTGTAACTCTAAATCTTTGATATTGCCTTTACTTGCTTCAACCGCTAATCCTCGAGGGATCAAAAAGTTTCTTGCATAACCCTCGTTCACATCTTTAATTTCTCCCTGTTTTCCTAGTTTTTTAACATCCTGTTGTAAAATAACCTTCATTTTATCTACCCCCAATCATTATTTAGATAAAGCTTCTCGAAAATTAAATAATTGATCTGATATTCCAATCAAAACTATTACCATATTCAGAAAAGATATAGTTAAACCTAAAATTATAATTAAAATTGTTACAAAATTAGATAGGTTTTTCTTTTCTTTAAAATACCAATAAATAGTCGCTAGTCCATGGACTAGTAGAATCCAATTTGATATAAAGAATAGATTAGCAGAAAGCATTCCCCAATATCCATAGATATCAGAAGTTAATAGCATTATTAAGGTAGCTAGAACGTAAAACCACGTAAAAAAAATTGGAAAACGCCAATTTCTAAACTTGGGTAATTTTTTAATCGCGTATCCTAGTTTTTCTAATATTTTAATATTTATAGAAACCTGTAAAAATCCTAAAATAACTGAAGCCGTAATGATACCACTAGGGAAAAACACCATAATATTATCATAAAACATATCACCTAGTTCTCCTAACTCTTTGATTTGAGACTCTGATACTCCCATGTTTTCTAAACTTTGTTCTTGAGCATCTATAGTAACTTCAAATAAGTTTACTGTTTCCTTAACTATATCAATTTCTAGAATAATCTGTGTTAATCCTAGTGAAATCATTACAAGTGTAAGAATCGAAACACTCCCTGCAAGAAGTGTTTTTATAGCTGACCAATTAGAATTTAAAGCATAGCCTAAAAAACCTCCTATTACCGTAGCAATCAAACTAGAGACCACAGCATAGATCGGATCAACAATCATAACCAATATTGTTAAACCAATCAATGCAGACATCAAAAATATTTTAACATTTGTTCGAAAAAAAATAACCACATATGGTATTGGTAATATAATCAATGAAAGCAATACAATTGGCAATACATAGACAGCCAATGAAAGAACAACGAATAGAGCTGTTAATATAGCACCTTCTGTAATGTATTTAGTGTTCGGTGAGCTAGTCATGTGTTCACCTCTTTTGATTTTCAAAATATGCCTTTAAAGAACTTAAATCCCCGTACCATCTCTCTGCTTCATGATCTTTTAAGATTTGATCATCTACTTTTTTGAAAGTAGCAGCTTCTAAGTCATCAAAGTCTATTCCTACCTTTTTAGCAAGTAAATATACTGTAATTAAAATACCAGTTAGAGCATCTAGAATTAATTTTTCTGATCCTTCCATCAAAGCTTTGAAAAGTTTCCCAACAGACTCCACTAATTCACCTTTAAGCCACTCTAAATAACGAATATTTTTAGCAATATTAGAACTTTCATTTTTCCAGGTCATTATGATCCTCCTGATTTACTATTTTTCTTCCACGTTATATATTCTTCAATGACATAAGAAATCCTTTTACTTAACACAAAGAGGGAGCAAAGTATGCCCCCTCTTCAAATTAATAAATTTAGTCTTCAACTGTATATGGTAGTAAAGCTATATGTCTAGCTCGTTTAATTGCTCCTGTCAATTGACGTTGATGTTTTGCACAGTTTCCATTTATTCTACGAGGAAGAATTTTTCCTCGTTCAGTAACATATTTTTTAAGCTTATCTACTTGTTTGTAGTCAATTTCACTGATTTTATCAGCACAAAAATTACACACTTTGTTTCTTCTTTTTCGTCGTGCCAAATCTCATCCCTCCTTTTTGGCTATTAAAAGGGTACATCATCATCATCCACTTGGTATTCTTCACCACCAAATCCAAATTGGTCACTTCCAGAATTATCTGAACTTCCTTGGTTTCCAAAACCCGACTCAGAATAATTAGAACCAGAGTTTTTATTTGAATTTTTAGGCCAGTCTAAAAAGCGAACTGATTCACCCACAACTTCAGCAACTCTTCTAGTTTGTCCATCTTGAGTCTCATAGCTTCGCATCTGAAGTCTTCCATTGACGGCAACTAATCTCCCTTTTCCTAGGTGATTAGCACATTGTTCCGCTTGTTTTCTCCAAGTGACAATATTAATAAAATCGGCTTCTCGTTCACCTTGTCGATTTGTAAAAGGTCTCTCAACCGCCAAGCTAAAATTACAAACAGCCACACCGTTTCCAGGAGTATATCGAAGCTCTGGATCACGGGTCAATCGACCGATAAGTACCACTTGATTTAGCAAATTTAAACCTCCTCAGACAGCTCCCGAGTAACATTTAGTCATCTAATCTTGTTATAAGGTATCTAATAACTTGTTCACTCATTCTAAAAGAACGTTCTAACTCTTCAGTCACCTGTTTGTCTCCAGTAAACGTAGTAATAGAATAGATACCTTCTTGATAGTCATTAATACTATAAGCTAAACGCTTCTTACCCCATTTTTCAGTTTCCTGAACTTCACCGTCATACTTTTCAATAATTGATTTAATCCAGTTATTTGCTTCTTCTACCTGCTTTTCTTCTAGATCAGGGGTAAAAATAGTAACTACTTCGTACTTTCTCATATCTTCACCTCCTCCCTTTGGTCTGAGCCCTATTTTATATAGAGCAGGGAATACAACTCAAAATGATATCATAACTAAATGCATTATGCAATAACACTACTAGCTTGTCTTTTTAAATTTTAAGTTAGTTGTTCAATTCCTTTTTCACTTCTTCCTCTGATAAGACTTTTTTAACTTGTTTTACAAATTTAGTTCTCGGGATCATTATACTTCTTTCACAACTCATACACTTAATCCTAAAATCAGCACCTACACGAATTATTTTCCATGCGTTTGCACCACAAGGATGAGGTTTTTTCATTTTTACTACTTGATTTAAAGTATAACCCTGCATAAAAAGACACCTCCATAAAATCAGTATAGTAGTTTCGATATTAATTCAATCAGTAAATAACCAATATAGGAGTTTTGTAACTCTCTTAATATCTGATAAGGTATCCCGAAAGGGGTAATCAATAAAATCAGAAACAACCATACACTTACTATGATCAATCCTTGAGAAATTCCTACTAAAGCACCACCCCATGCACTAGGAGAGGCTAAAAAGTTATGTTTTTTTCTTTTCTCAAAGATTATATCCATGATAATATAAATTAATTTTCTAAAAGTAAAATAAGTAATAATAAAACATAAGACATTGATTATAAAAAATATAATGATTTCTGAAAAAGACGTCTCTATTACATGAGTTATTTCACCCGTTTCAAGAGATTCAACAGGTACAACTTCTTGCTCTTTTTCATCTTTTAAGTACCAGCTTGAGATAACCTCTTTTCCTACCCCCATGTCTATTAAAGATGTTAAATTAACCTCATAATCTACTAAACTACTATTTAGTTCATAATCATAATAGGATGTTATTGTTTCTGCAGATGGCCTATGAACCCAACTAGCTAATAATAAAGAAAAAAATGCTCCAACACATCCGGCAAAAGTTGCTAAATAACCTTTTAAAAAACCACTCACAGCATACCAGGATGTCCATACCATTACAAATAAATCAAATAAATTCACCTTGAATTCCTCCAGTACAATTCATAGTATTTATATGTACTATACTCAAGGATATATGTATTGATTTGTAATTTAATGATACTCTATTTCATAAAGATTAAGTTTCCCATTTTCTTTTAGTTGCAGATAATTTTCTCCTGTTTCACAAAACTGTCCTTTTACCGACATTCCAAAGGGACTTTTGTGTACAGTAAGATTATTTTCATCAATTCTATATAAGGTGTTTTCTGTAATAATTCCAAACTCATTATATTGTTCTAAATATGTGATATCTAATATTTCTTCAGATATTTCGTTGTCTCTTATAATTTCTCCTTCGTTGTTAAGAAGTACACTTTTCCATTTATTTTGATCTGACCCCATTTCAAATGTCAATAACCACTTGTTTTGGTTTTTGTTATGTTTCATTTGTAACACTTCTTTTTCAGAATCAATATCAATTTTTCTTACATGTCCCTCATCATCGAATATCGAGAGCTCTGACTTAGTCTCCACAATTAATATCTGTCCATTTGTTTCTAATTTAATAGGTGGTTCTTTAAGACTAAACTCCTTGTTTATCTTCTCTTTTTCTAAATCATAATATATTAGTTTAAATTCTGCAGTGACTAAATCAACTAAAGTATAAGTTAAATATTTCCCATCTTTAAATTCGCTCGTTAATTGTAATATAGCTTTATCTTTATATTCCTTGACTATCTGATCATTTTCTGAGTTAAGTGGAATTAAACGAAGTCTATCTTTATATTCTATACCGTTTTTTTCTGTTACTTCACTATTAACTAAACCTACATATTCATCAGAGAAGTAAATCAATTCTTCTTCAGGGGTTTTAGAAAAACTGGTTGCAACCTCCCCTGAGTTAATTAGCGCAATTTTTTCATCAGATTTTTTTATTAATGTATTATCTATTTTTTTAACTACTTCATTATTGTTTAATGATAGAGTTTCCTCAATAGTTAGTCCTTCATCATACATTCTTAACTGATGATCACTATTCCCTTGAATAGTAATTATCCAGTTATTTTTTAAATAGCTGATACTAACTTCATTCACATTAACATTTTCTAGTGTTTTCTCAGATTTTAGAAAAACACCCGGTTTCCCAAGATAAAATTCTATTGGATTAAAAGTAGTGGTATATCTTGAAATTTGTAGATACAGGCCAAAGATTAAAATAAAAGCTAGTATTATGAAATAAAAAAAAGGTTTTTTGGTAACTTTTATTATACCAAAACGCTTAAAAGAAGCCCTATTAGAATTATTTGAACCAGACATCCAATCCTCCCTCCTCGATTGCTTTCAACAAACTTTTGTTTTTCAAAATAATGAATTAAAACTTCTTTATCGCCATTTTTTTATATTTTCGAGCTAATATTTTGTTTTTTATGAAAGATTTGCTATTACCCTTCTTTTTTTCAATCCTTGCTAAATTGTTATAAAGGACTGGGTTTTTAAGGTAAACAATAATGCTTTATGATAATATTCCTCAGCAAGTTCTTTGTCTCCTAATTCTAGATATATGTTTCCTATATTACTATAAGGCGAAGAATAGTTAGGCCATAAATCTATAGCTTTTTCAAAATAATCTCTAGCCTCCTCTAGCTAAAACAACACCCATTTTATTGTAACCAGGAGAAAATTCAGGGGGGGGATTTTCAACCATCATTCCTAACGTTTCTTTAGCCTTAATAAATTCTTTATCTTCTAGTAATTGGTTAACTTGTTTGTAATCTTCTTTTAACTCTTCTATAGTAACCCCCCTTGATTACTCATTAAACTTAAATACTAATATTCTTATTATTCTCTGTTTATTATTTATTTCCTGCGTATAACTAGATATAAACCGGGAATAATAGTAGCAAATAAACACTGTGTTAAAAGAATTGAAAGGAGCATTAACAGTGTTAAATAAACTTATACACCAAAAAATAGAATTTAAGGTGCCTGGTCAAAAACCTAATAGTTGTTTCAAAATAAAAGAAGCACTTGATAAAATCCTAATTAGAGATAGGCCATATCCCGACCAAATTATTGTGGCTTGTATTGGAACAGACAGGTCTACTGGCGATTCGCTAGGGCCTTTAACTGGTACTCATCTTTTAAGTTTACTTCCTCGGGAAGTAAAAGTTAAAGGAACCTTAGAGTTTCCTGTACATGCTACTAATTTAAAAGGTACTGTTGATGAGATAAAAAGAAATTTTACAAATCCATATATAATTGCTATCGATGCCTGTTTAGGGAAAATAGAGAGTGTTGGTAAAGTTACAGTTAAAGAAGGACCTGTCAAACCAGGTTCTGGCGTCAATAAAGAGCTTGAGCCAGTTGGTGATTGTCATATCACTGGTATTGTTAATGTTGGGGGATTTTTCGAATATATGGTCTTACAAAACACTCGTCTATATAATGTGATCACTCTCTCTAAGTCAATCAGTAGAGGAATCAATCTTTCATTGAAGGATTATTTAAAAAAGGCACAGTATAACACTGTGCCTTAATACTAGTTTCTAAGGTGATTCGTTCTTTTTTACCTTTTCGTTTTCTTTACTTTGTTTCATTTCACAATTACCCTCAAAGGTTGCACCATCATCGATAAATAGATTAGTCACTTTTATGTTACCATATAATTTCCCACTAGATAATATCTCTAAGCTTTCTGTACATTCTACATCACCATGTATTTCTCCAGCAACAGTTACATTTTTACTCTTTATATTTGCATAAACTTTTCCTTGTTCACCAATAACAAGACTATCTCCAATTGCTATTTCTCCTTCTACAGATCCATCTATTCTAACCATACCTTCAGAAGAAATATTACCTTTAAATTCAGTTGCATTTCCTATGATAGTTTCAACCTTATCTAACTGCTGAGCTTTTTCTTTTTTGTTAAACATGTTCCTTCCTCCTTAAAAACTGGTCCTATTAATTAATATAGTCACTTGGGTTTACAGGGGAACCATTAACATGAACCTCATAATGTAGGTGTGGACCAGTACTATTTCCCGTTCTTCCTACATATCCAATTACATCTTCTTTTTCCACGTATTCCCCATTATCTACATTAAAACTCGACAGGTGCGCATAGTAAGTTTGATATCCATAACCATGGTCAATGATTAACAAATTACCATATCCCCCTCTATACCCTTTATAAACAACTTGACCATTCGCTCCTGCTCTAATAGGTGTCCCTTGCCCTGCAGCTATATCTATCCCATCATGAAATTCTCTTCGACCAGTTATAGGGTTATTTCGGCGCCCATAAGAAGAGGTTATACTTCCATGAACAGGTATTATGGAAGGTGTATGCTTTCTTTCTTCTTCTTCTTTGATGGCAGCCTCTTTTAAGTCTTCTAACCCCATTTCTTTTTCTGGTAATTCACTAGCTAGTCTCCTAATACTAAATTCTGTTCTTTCAGCAGTATTAGATGCAGTAAAACTCATATCGCCCCTACCGTTGGTTGTAAGTTGCTTTAGAGCTTCATCTCCTTTTTCTACTAGTAATTCCCCTTCTTCAGATTCACCATTTTCTTCTATATCTAAAAGTTCACGAACCTTTTCTTCTGTTTCTGCTACTCTTTCCATTTTTTCTTCAAGTGTTTTTGTTTGCTCTGCAAAATTAGCTATTTTTTCTTTTTGTTCTCGGTTAGTTTCTCTTAAGTCTTCTAATTCTGAAGCTTCTTGAGCTAAACTCAAATAACTACCAACAAAACTAACTGTAACTATTACAAAAAGTACTACTAAAACTGCTAGCCCTTGAAAAAGGTAAACTGGCAATTTTACTGAGAAACTAGGTTTTTCAGAATGTGGAATTAACATAATCGTATAGCTAGTATTTTTTTTATTCTTACTTTCTTTTTTCATTCTCCCACCACCTCAGGTCTTCTCCCGGTCTAAACTATTATTTCGAGAAAATTTCAAAACACCTTTGCATGAATTCTAGATTTGTTGATAATCTCCTTCTTTTTTACTAAATCAACTTGTTTTTCCTCTAGCATCAACCGGGAATCTTTCTGTTGTATTGCTGATAGAATACATAATTTCCTGGTCTTATTTCATTAATATGTGGATACTTAGCTGAATACCAAACTGTTGGTGTACTACCAACACTTACTTTGAAATCTTCATATGAGGTTTTATTTCGAATAAGAACTACAGTCTCAGACATCAGCTTCCCTTCTTGACAACCGAACTCCTTGACTTTTTCTGCCCCAAACCCGTAAACATGTCCAGCAGGAGTGAATATACCTGCAAACTTCAGATTATGAAATGCATTTAATTTTTTAATTAAATTTAACGTTTTTTCACCAGATGACACTCCGCCTCTTTTTAACCCTGTATCTACTTCTATTAGATATTTCACTTCCTTTTTTAAACTTTCAGCTATTTGTTGTAATTTGTATCCTCCCACATAGCTATCAACAGCAATTGTTATATTGGCATTTTCATAGTAATCAATTATGTTCTTGAGATACTTCAAATTATTCGGTCCAAGTATTTGATATGCTATAAATACATCTTTTATCCATTTTTTAATAAGATTTCTACTTCTCCTAGTGAAGATACAGTAAATCCCGAAACTCCATGATTACCCTGAAGCTTTGCCTTTAAAAAGATTTGTGTGCTTTGAAGTGCGGTCTTAAAAGAACATCATATTTTTCGCATAAACACTCATCTCTTTGATATTTTCTATTAATTTTTCTTCATCAACCACAAGGTATGGTTTTGTTACCATGATTCACACCTCCAAAGCTAGGGGGTATTAGCTCCCTGCAAAACTCAAAAAGTCTGCCATAAGAGGGTTTTGCAAAGCGTTTCAACAGGAGTCCCTCCCTTTATATCGAAATACTCATTAGGAATATTTCTTGGGAGGTGATCCTTTGAAAAATCAAATTTCTTTCTTTAATTACTTTGTTGAGTTTCAAAGGTCAGATTTTTTTCTATACTCAAGAAACTTTCTAATTACATAAAAACCGTCATGGTATTGAAAAATACAATAACCTTACAGCTGATGCCGGCTTTAATAGTACAGAAAAATATTGCTTCTTGATAGAAGAATGTTCTCTAATGCTAGTAATTAGTGAAAATCGCAAAAACTCTAAAAAATTAGGCAAAGATCTCAATGAAAATGGTGTTCCTGTTTGCCCTAAAAATATTAACTTACTTTCAAAAATGATGGTTATTGTAATTCCCGAAAAATAATAAAATGGGTTTGCTTTTGAGTAGAAGCAAAGTACTAAACGTTTCAGTAAATGTTGCATTCCATGTACTGATTTAAAGTATGACGTGTAATTTACACTTATCCTAAAGACAACTAACGCGAACATACCACTATTTCTAAGGGTTCTAAACTATAGAAAAGGTACAAGAAAAGATTAATGTATGATTTTAATAGTGATCTTGTGAATTTGCTTTAACCGCTATTTCTCAAAATAATGTTGCTTTAATTGCTTGTAAGTCTGCATTTAACGAAAAAATCAATTCGTTGGATTGCCAATTAAGGAGTGATTCATCTTTTACCTTAAACTTTAAAATTCAAAAGGAATTTAATCTTTTTTAGCTAATTCGTTTTGCAAGCACCTATAGGGTTTATATAAATAAATTTGCTAATACTGCTGCTATCAAAATACCAGGGAGTAAATTTGCCACATTTATTTTTGTGACTTCTATGATATTTAAACCAATTGCGAGTATTAGTATCCCACCTACAGAGGACAGTTCAGCTACAATTCCATCTTCTAAGTAATGTGAAATCCTCCCTGAAAAAACTGCTATAACCCCCTGATAAAACAAAACTGGTACAGAAGAAAAGAGCACACCGATCCCTAAGCTTGATGTAAAAGCTATAGCAGTTGTCCCATCTAAGACTGATTTTGCAAATAAAATTTCGTGATTTTGATTTAATCCACTCTCTAACGATCCAACTATAGCTAATGCTCCCACACAGTATACGAGAGTTGCAAAAATAAATCCTTCGATAAATTGATCTTCATCATTTCCTATCCGTTTCTTTATACTTTCTCCAATTGAATTCAATCTCTGCTCTACATTTCCTAGTTCTCCTAGAATTCCACCAATAACAACACTAAATATTAAGATTAATACATTTTCAGTTTCAAATGCCATAGACATTCCTAAGTATGTAACAACTAACCCAATTCCTTGCAATACCGTTTTCTTTAATTCGTCAGATATACCCTTTCGAAAAATAAGACCTATAATACCGCCCGCTACTATAGCTCCTGTGTTTACTAAGGTGCCAGTTAGGACATCCCCTAAATGAGTGATCATTAAGATGCTTCCTCCCTTTGATTCATCTGTTACATAAGTCTTTTAAAAGTTTAATATGAACTGTTTTGTAATTTATCTACTAGTGAGTTTTACCTACTAATTTTGATTTTTTCATATGTAACATTAAATTGGATAAATATATGTTGATTAATTGTTTCACGTGAAACAATTAATCTGAGAGAATAGATATAAACTTTTCTAAATCGTCATTACCTAAAAACTCAATTTCTATTTTTCCTTTCTTTTTACCTTTGTTAATAGTAACCTTAGTACCCAACTTATTTGACAACCTATCTTCTATATCCGAAATAAAAGGATCTTTCTTTGTATTATTACTTTTTTTATTATTACTAGTGTATTGTTTAACTAAGTTTTCAGTAGCTCGAACACTCAGCTCTTGTTGTAATATCTTCTTGGCTACCTTTTTTTGATCTTCAGCCTTTAAAGAAATAAGGCATCTCGCATGGCCTTCACTCAGCTCTCCTTCTTTTACTTTCTCACGTACAAATTTATCTAACTGTAATAGTCGTAACAAATTAGCTAGAGAGGATCTACCTATCCCTAGTTCTTGTGATAATTGATTTTGAGTTAAACCATGTTCATCTACCAACTTCTTTAATGCCTCACCTTTATCTATTGGGTTTAAGTCTTCTCTTTGAATATTTTCTAATAAGGCTATTTGCATCATTTGAGTATCAGTAAAATCTTTTTTAATTACCGGAACTTCGGTTAAACCAGCCTTGATTGAAGCTCTATATCGTCTTTCTCCAGCAACAATCCGATATTTATCTCTTTCAGGTGTTACTATTATTGGTTGAATGATTCCATATGTTTTAATAGATTGAGCAAGTTCATCAAGTCGTTCTTCAGAAAATTCTTTTCTTGGCTGATGAGGGTTCGGCTCAATAGATTCTATTGATATAGTTTCCTCGTCTTTGCTATTATTTGGTTGTTCGTTCTCGTTCTTTATCTCTGGTATCAACGCATCTAATCCTTTACCTAATCTTTTCTTATTCACGACTTAAAACCTCCTTTGCTAACGCTAAATAAACTTGTGCTCCCTTTGATCTATGGTCATAAGTAATAATAGGCTTTCCATGACTGGGGGCTTCACTTAACCTAACATTTCGTGGAACTATGGTGTCGTAAACTTTATCACCAAAGTAATTTTTAACTTCTTGCCCAACTTGTGAACTCAGGTTTGTCCTAGAATCATACATAGTTAATAATACTCCTTCTATTACTAAGGAAGTATTCAGATGGTTCTGAACTAATTGAACAGTATTTAATAATTGCCCTAAACCTTCAAGAGCATAATATTCACTTTGAATCGGTATTATAACTGAATGCGCAGCAGTTAACGCATTTATAGTTAATAACCCTAAAGAAGGCGGACAATCAATTAATATATAGTCAAATTCAGTCTCGAGTTCTCTTATCAATGATCTGAGTTTAACCTCCCTACTAACAGTTGGCACTAATTCTATTTCTGCACCTGCGAGATTTATAGTAGCAGGCGCAACTTTCAAGTTTTCAATTTCTGTATCAACAATTATATCATCTAATGGTAATTCATTAATCAATGTATCATACATACAAGTTTCCATATTTGTCTTATCTAAACCAACTCCACTAGTAGAGTTACCTTGAGGATCAATATCCAAAAGTAAAACTTTTTTATCCCAATTTGCAAGGCTAGCACTTAGGTTCACAGCAGTAGTCGTTTTTCCTACTCCGCCTTTTTGATTAGTTATAGCAATAATCCGATGCATAATCCTTCCCCTTTCGTAAATATTTGCTATGTTATATTATAACTAATAAAATAATAAAAAAACAGGCACTTTATTCATATGCCTGTTTAATGCTAAAGATTTATTACTACTTATTGGTTGAATTTTTGGGTAGAGTAATTTTTATTTCTATACGATCTTCATAATCGTCTTCGACTACATCTGGTTCTAATCCGGAGTCTTTAATTACTGATACGGCTTGTCTAATTGTATTCAAAAAAATTCTCAAATCTCGTATTACCGGACGCTTTTTTTTGCCCTTTGTCTTTTTATCTTTATTTTCTTCCTCTTCCGTTTGTAGTAGTACTTTTGCCCGTTCTTCTGTTTGTTTTACATTTAACTTTTCATTTTCAACTTGTCCCAATAGTTCTAGTTGTAAGTCTTCACTAGGAAGCTTCAAAAGGGTTCTTGCATGCCGCTCAGTAATATCTAATTGATTAACTTTACTTTTAACTTGATCACTAAGTTTTAATAACCGTAGTTTATTAGCTATTGTAGATTGACTTCTACCTAAACGTTGAGCTAGAACTTCTTGGGTTAATCCAAATTCATCAATTAATTTTTGATAACCTTCTGCCTCTTCTACAAAGTTAAGGTTTTCTCGTTGTATATTCTCTATCATAGCTAAAGCTGCCATTGAAGTATCATTTAAATTTCTCACAATTGCAGAAACAGTTTCACGTTGTAATTGTGTAAGTGCTCTATATCTACGCTCTCCAGCAACAATTTGATATTTATCAGAGTCTGGGACTTTTCTTACTACTATTGGTTGTAGCAAACCATAAGTTTTTATTGACTGAATTAGTTCTTGAAGTTTATCTTCATCAAATTCTTTTCTTGGTTGATAAGGGTTTGCTTCAATTTTCTCTAAAGGAATTTCTTGAATATTCTCCACTCTCTGGTCATCTTTATCTTCATTAGAGATGAGTCCAAGGAGCTTAGACCATTCTTTCATGCAAAGCCACCACCTTTCCTCAGGTCCCAAATAAACTCTTCTATAAAGGGTACTAAATTCCTGCTAAAGCGGTCTTTTTTCGGGTATGCCAGGCCTCCGTGGATATTTGTCTGGAGTTTTACAAACTTTCTTAATCACAACTAATAAATGTTCATCATCTTTATTTGGAAGCTTATAACTATAACACTGTCCAAATTGACCACCAAGAATATCTAATGCATTCTGAGCTTCTTCTTTTTCTTTTTTAAATTGTTTTTTTGTTTTCCAAGCTACAAGACAGCCACCTTCATTTAAAAGTGGTAAACCAAGTTCAGCTATGATATTTAAAGATGCAACTGCTCGTGTAAAAACATATGTATATGTACCACGATATTCAGAATTACGACCCATATTTTCTGCTCTGTCATGTAGTAATTCAACACCTTCTAATTTTAAATTATGAACTAATTTTTTTAAAAAGTTCACTTTTTTATTTTGTGAATCTAAAGCGGTTAGATCTATTTCTTTGTTAACGAGTTTAATAGGAATCCCAGGAAAACCTGCACCTGCACCAATGTCAAAAACTTTGTCATGTTTGTTTAAAGTAAAAAATTTAAAAGGCATTATCGAATCTAGAAAGTGTTCTATATATATTTCTTCACACTTTGTAATACGAGTTAAATTCATTTTTTTATTCCATTCTAATAAAGTTTCTGTATAGATAGCAAATTTTTCTTCTATATCTAAAGGTAAATTAACTCCCCAGCCTTTAAGTAAATTAATAACATAATTACTGTTCATTAGTTTCACCCATTCTTTTTTTCTTTCTTTTCTTTCTATTAAATTGCTCTAGATAAACTAATAAAACTGAAATATCAGAAGGATTAATACCAGAAATTCTACTTGCTTGGCCCACTGAACGTGGTCTGAACCTTGCTAATTTTTCCTGCGCCTCTAATGAAAGTCCAGATATATCATTATAATCAATACTATCTGGTATGATTTTTTCTTCTAGTTTTTCAAACCTTTTAACTTGCTCTATTTGTTTAGATATATAACCATCATATTTAATCTGAATTTCAACTTGCCCAGTTATATCTTCACAAAAATCTGTAGATTGTGTATCAAATCTTTTCAAATCTTTATACTGAAGCTCGGGGCGTTTTAAAAGATCATATAAAGAAGTTGGCTTCTTTAAAGAAGCACTATTAAATTCTTCAAGGAAGTCATTTACAGTGCTATTAGGGGTTAAAATAATCCCCTGTAAACGTTCTTTTTCTTTTTCAATTGACTTTTCTTTGTCTTTAAAATATTCATAACGCTCTTCTGTAACTAAACCCACACTATACCCTAGTTCAGTTAGACGGAGGTCTGCATTGTCTTGACGTAATAATAGTCGATACTCTGCTCTTGAAGTTAACATTCTATAAGGTTCTTCTGTGCCTTTAGTTACTAGATCATCTATCAATACACCAATATATCCTTGGCTTCTTTTAATGATCATTGGTTCTTTTCCTTTACTTTGTAAAACTGCATTAATACCTGCCACAATACCTTGACCCGCTGCTTCTTCATAACCACTTGTTCCATTAATTTGACCTGCAAAGAATAAACCAGAAAAATCCTTTAACTCTAAAGTTTGTTTCAGTTGAGTTGGATCTATGCAATCATATTCAATAGCATACCCGGGCCTTAAGATTTCAACATTTTCAAGACCTGGAATGGATCTTAGCATTTTAACTTGAGCATCTATAGGTAAGCTAGTCGACATACCTTGGACATAATACTCTTCAGTATGTAATCCTTCAGGTTCTAAAAAGAGTTGGTGTTTATTTTTATCAGGAAATCTAACTATTTTATCCTCAATAGAAGGACAATATCTAGGGCCTGTTCCCTCAATAAGACCTGAGTAAAGAGGGGATCTTTGTAAATTATCCTTAATTATTTTATGAGTTGTTTCATTAGTATAAGATAAAAAACAAGACATCTGCTGTAACCGCTGTGGAGCATGATAATAGGAAAATTGCCAAGGATACTCATCCCCAATTTGCTCATACATTTTATCAAAGTCGAGACTCCTACCTAAAACTCTGGCCGGTGTACCTGTTTTAAAGCGCATAAGCTTAACACCATATTTTTCAAGATCATCCGAAAGTGTTTTAGCAACTATTTGACCATTTGGACCACCGTAATGATCAACTTCACCAACTATTATCCTCCCTTTAAGATATGTACCAGAAGTTATTACTACCTGACGTGTATCATATCTTGCGCCATTTTGAGTTATAACACCTCTTATCTCATTTTCTTCTATTACTAAATTTTCAACCATATCTTGTTTTAACCAGAGGTTCTCCTGTTTTTCTAAGATATATTTCATTCTATCCTGATATTTTCTTTTATCTGCTTGTGCACGCAAAGCATGAACAGCCGGACCTTTTCCTGTGTTTAACATCCTAAACTGGATAGCAGTATTATCAATGTTTCTAGCCATTTCCCCACCCAAAGCATCCACTTCTCTTACAATATGACTTTTAGCTGGACCGCCAATAGCAGGGTTACAAGGCATAAGAGCAATTTGATCAAGGTTCAGTGTTACAAGTAAAGTTTTAACGCCCATTCTAGCACCCGCTAACGCTGCTTCACAACCGGCATGTCCTGCACCTATAACTATTAAGTCAAAAGAACCGGCATAAAAACTCAAAGTAATCCCCTCCTTATTTACCGATACAAAAGTTATTAAATACTTCGTCAATAACGTCTTCCCCAGCAGATTCTCCTGTAATTTCTCCTAGTATTTCAAGACCTTCTTTGATGTCTACACTAACTAAATCTTCACTAATATAAGCTTCTAGTCCATTCTCAGCAGATGCGAGGACATTATCCGTTTTCTTCAAAGAATTATAATGACGTTCATTTGTTATTACAATTTCATCAGTTTCCATAACTTCCCCACCAAAAACCAATTCTGAAATATACTTCTCTAATTGATCAATACCTTCTTTTTTTAATGCAGATACCTTTACTTTTCGTATATCAGGTGCTAATTCATTCACCGTGCCTTCATGAAATTCTTTTTCTAAATCAGCTTTATTTAATACAATAAGTGAAGGTTTATCTCTTGCCATATTTAAAATCTTTTTATCTTCATCTTTTAACTCCTGTGAAGAATCCAATACTACTAGAACAATATCGGCTTCTTCCATTGAATCTCTTGTTCTTTTCACACCAATTTGTTCAACTTTATCAGTTGACTCTCTGATACCTGCTGTATCAATTATTCGTAATGGAATTCCATCTAAATTAATAACTTCTTCTAATGTATCTCTAGTCGTTCCAGGAATTTCTGTAACTATTGCCCTTTCTTCACCTAAAAGGATATTAAGTAAAGAAGATTTACCAACATTAGGTCTTCCAACTATAACAGTTTTTACACCTTCTCTAATAATTTTCCCTTTATTGAAACTTTCAATTAGCTCATAAAGACTTTTTCTTATATAAGAAACCCGTTCTTTTAAGGAAGACATATCCTCTACATCAATCTCTTCATCAGGAAAGTCGATTTTAGCTTCAAGGTTTGATAAAACAGTTATAAGTTCAGTACGAAGGTGTGAAATTTCTTCTTTTAACTTACCTGATATTTGCTTCATGGCAACATCTTTTAAGTTTTGAGTTTTAGTACTTATAAGATCCATAACTGCTTCAGCTTGCGTTAAATCAAGTCGACCATTTAAAAAAGCTCGTTTTGTAAACTCTCCTGGTTCCGAGGGTCGTATTCCTAAAGAAAAGATAAGCTGTAAAATTTCCCTTACAGGAATCATCCCTCCATGGCAGTGTATCTCTACTATATCCTCACAAGTGTATGTATAAGGACCTTTCATAAAAGTAATTAATACTTCATCGAGAGTTTTATTATTTCGACGGTCAAAAATATAACCATGATAAAGTTTTCTATTTTTAAAATTTGTAATTTCACGAGAACTAAAAAATAATTTCTTCCCAATCTCAAAGCTTTTCGGACCACTAATTCTAATTATTCCAATACCACCCTCACCTGGTGGAGTCGAAAGAGCAGCAACAGTATCTTCACTAGACATTTCAATCACCTCAGAAATTTAATAATCTACTATTTTATTGTAATCAATATAAAAAATAAAATACTAAAGTAAAACCGCCTATTAAAGGCGGTTTATTCATTCAGAGAAATAACTACTTTTCTATTAGGTTCAGAACCATCACTATAAGTAGTTACTGCGTTATTGTCTTGCAATGTAGTATGAATGATCTTTCGTTCATAACGATTCATTGGTTCGAGAACAACTTTTTGTTTTGTTCTTTTTACTTTTTCTGCAAGATTATTCGCTAATCTTTGTAAAGTTTCTCTTCTTTTTTCACGATAGTTTTCAGCATCAAGAATAACGTAGTAACTAGAACCCTGTAATTTTTGATTTAAGTGTAAATTTACTAAAAATTGAAGAGAATCTAAAGTTTGTCCACGTTTACCTATTGCCGCCCCTAGCTTTTTCCCTTTAATCTCAAGATATATTTCACGTTCATTAGTATCTTTTGCTTCAACTGTTGCAGGTATTCTCATACGGTCTAATAATCCTTCAAGGAAATCAGAGGATAACGTTATTGGATCATACTTTTGAGATACTGTAACTAAAGCCGGTTTTACTCCAATCAACCCAAGTAAACCATTAGAAGGCTCTTCTAAGACTTCAACTTCAGCTAACTTTCGTTCAATCCCAAGTTCTGTAAGACCTTTCTCAATAGCTTCTTCTACTGTCTTTCCAGTGGATTCCACCTGGCTCATTGCTGTTCAGCTCCCCCTTCTTTTTGAGCCTTGGGTCTTTTCTTTGTAGCTAAATGAGCTAATAAAGAAAAGATATTACCTACTACAAAATATAGAGGAAGTCCTGCGGGAAGATTTATACTTATAAAAATAAGCATGAACGGCATAATCGCCATCATTGAAGAATTACTTTGGCTACGCATAGTTAGTTTTTGTTGTAAAAAGGTTGTAGCACCAGCCAATATTGGTAGTAACCAGATAGGGTCAGGTTGGCTTAAATCAACCCATAAAAAACTAGTATCTACATCTCCTAGAAATTCTTCGTATCTATGAAGTAGTCTAAACATTGCTAAAAGAACTGGCATTTGAACTAAAAGAGGTAGACAACCTGCTGCTGGATTAACTTTGTGTTCTTTCCATAATTCCATAGTCTTTTTATTTAACGTCTCTTTATCATCTTTATACTTTTCTTGTAACTTTTTTAATTCAGGCTGTAATTCTTGCATTTTTTCAGTCGACTTCATTTGTTTTGCCATTAATGGAAAAGTTAATCCTCTGATAAAAACAGTCAAGATTATAATTGCTATTCCATAGCTTCCAGTTAAGTCGAGAAAAAATCCTAAAATATTGGCTAGTACACCTATAATTGGATCTAACATCAGACTTCCTCCTTAAGATAAAATAAAATCTACATAATTCATAAGTTTATCGCCCAAGTATACCCTTAACTTTTAAAAACTATTCAGTAAATTGTATTTATAGTTAATCAACTGGATTATAGCCACCAGGATGAAAAGGGTGACATTTCAATATTCTACAAATCGATTTATAACTACCTTTAAATACACCGTATTTTTCTAACGATTGTAATGCGAATTCTGAACAGGTAGGACTAAAACGACAAGTTCCTGGGAGCAGTGGTGAAATAATTTTTTGATAAAACAGAATTAATAAAGTAAAAATAGTTTTCATCATTACACCTACATCCTAGATGAATTGGAATTATATCACATTTTTATGTAATAATTTTGACTTTTTAACTAATGTCAAAAATTCCTTTTCACAAATGTGATAGTCTAAGTCTGAAGCACGAAAACGACCTAATAAAATTAAGTCATAACCTTGTTTTAAATAACTATTATTTAATCTATATACTTCTTTTAATAAACGTTTAACCCGATTACGAGTCACACTATTCCCAACTTTTTTACCTACAGAAAATCCAATTCTATTTACATTTAAAGAGTTCGAAACCACAAATAGAACAATATGTCTTGTGGCATAAGAATCTCCGTCCCTAAAAACTCTTCGAAATTGATAATTCTTTTTTAATGTAATTAACTGGGACATATAAAAAAACTCCTTCGTAATTAGTTCCAGTTTTATAATTATAATTTAATATGACCTTCTTCAATTATATCAATAATAATTAAAAATATACATAGATCATATTATTAGTATTAATAAATTATAAAAAAGGTAGAAAAGGCCACAGTTGCGGCCTTTTAAGCGGTTAGTGATTTTCTACCTTTTCTCCTTCGATTACGAAGGATATTACGTCCCGCTTTTGTCTTCATTCTTTTTCTAAAGCCATGTTCCTTCTTTCTTTGTCTCTTTTTAGGCTGAAAAGTACGCTTCAAGAATAACACCTCCTCTTGTTAGATAACAAAGGAAAGGCCGGATACTAAAACAATTATAGCTTATTTGAAAAAACCGGTCAAGAAATAACAATAACAACTATTGTGGAAAGGTCGTTCATATCTGTGGATAATAAGGGGATAAATATTGAAGTTTTACACATGTTCTGATATCATACATATGATAATTTAAGTTATCCCCAAGTTTTTATCCACAATCTGTGGATTTCTTGTGGATATGTTGTAGATTTCTTGTAGATTTCTTTGTTAATTTTTGTTGAAAATTTAACATTAACATATTTTAGCGTCGCTAAATAATTGTGGATATTTTTACCCAAAAGGGGGGGTTATTATGTCAAATGAAATGACAGAACTATGGTCTAGTACTCTCGAAAAATTAGAGCAACAATTAAGTAAACCAAGCTTCGAAACTTGGTTTCAATCTACCGAACCAGTTGATCTAAATGAAAAACAACTTTTTGTTAGTGTCCCTAATGAGTTCACAAAAGATTGGCTCAACTCTCGATATAAAACTTCAATTGAAAATTCACTTAAAGAAGTATCTGGAAAAGCACTAAAAATCAGGTTTTTATTACCTGGGGAAAAGATAAAGGTTTCTGAACAGAACACTAAAGAAGAAGAATCTGAAAAAAACTCTCAAGATACTAAAAAGAATAACGATAACTCCACATGGCTGAATCCAAAATATACTTTTGATACTTTTGTTATAGGAAATGCGAATAGATTCGCTCATGCTGCATCTCTAGCTGTAGCTGAAGCACCAGCTAAAGCATATAACCCACTATTTATTTATGGAGGCGTTGGACTAGGTAAAACGCACTTAATGCATGCTATTGGTCATTATGTTTTAGGACATCAACCAGACTACCGAGTGGTCTATATTTCTTCAGAAAAGTTCACAAACGAATTTATAAATGCTATTAGAGATAATAAAACCGTCAATTTTAGAAATAAATACAGAAATGTGGATATTCTTTTAGTAGATGATATACAGTTTTTAGCTGGTAAAGAACAAACACAAGAAGAGTTTTTCCACACTTTTAATACACTCCACGAAAATGATAAGCAGATTATTATCTCAAGTGATCGCCCCCCTAAGGAAATTCCAACTTTAGAAGATAGGTTACGATCTAGGTTTGAATGGGGATTGATTACAGATATACAGCCACCTGATTTAGAAACAAGGATAGCTATATTAAGAAAAAAAGCATATTTAGAGAAATTAGACATCCCAAATGACGTAATTGTTTATATTGCTAATCAAGTTGATACAAACATCAGAGAATTAGAAGGTGGTTTAATTAGGGTAATTGCATATTCTTCTATGGCTAATAAAAAAATTACAAAAGAGACCGCTGAGGAAGCTTTAAAAGATATCTTACCAAACAAACAACCTAAAAAAATTACCGTTGAACATATTCAAAAAACAGTAGCTCAGTATTTTGGATTGAAAGTTGATGATTTAAAAGCTAAAAAAAGGACAAGATCTGTAGCATTTCCTAGACAAATAGCTATGTATTTAGCTAGAGAGCTAACTGATAGTTCCCTTCCTAAAATAGGTGATGAATTTGGAGGAAGAGATCACACTACAGTTATGCATGCTCATGACAAAATAGTAGATGATCTTAAAAAAGAAAATCACTTAAATGATACTATCGATGAAATAAAAGATTTATTACAACAATAAAGTGGATAAGTGTCGAATTTTCTGTGGATAACACAAGGAACTTCTTGTGTATACATCTTTGGATAAGTTGATCATTACTTTCTCTATCTTAATATGTGGATAATTGTGTTTTTTTGTAAACATACTTGTCCACATATTTAAAATATGTAGGTTTTAATGTTTTTAGGGTTTTCCACTTATCCACAAGCCCTATTACTAATATGACTATTTTATATATATATTAACTATATAAGAATAATATGCTTAAAGGAGTGAAATAAATGAAATTAAAAATTCATAAAGATAGATTAATGGAAGCTTTACAAACTACTCAAAAAGGAATGGCTAGTAAAAATACAATACCTCATCTTAATGGGTTTTACTTAGAAACGACCGAAGAAGAAACATTATCTATCATAACTTATGATTTAGAGATGGGAATAAAGTACTACCTTCCAACCGAAATAATAGAACAGGGATCCGTAGTTGTACCTAGTAAATTTTTTGATATAATTAGGAAGTTACCTGAAGATCAAGTTACAATTTCTTTAAACAAAGAAAATTTTTTAGTTTCAGTTGAAAGTGGGCAAGCTTTTTTTGAAATTAAAGGATTAGATCCTCAAGAATATCCCAAACTTCCAAAAATTAAAGAAAACAATTATTTTTCACTTCCAGAAATAGCTTTAAGAAAAATGATTTATCAAACTAGTTTTGCTGTTAGTAAAGAAGAGACCAAACCGGCTTTTACTGGAGTGTTATTTAAGTTTTCTTCAAATGAAAATAGTGATAAAATTGATATGATAGCAACAGATAGTTATAGATTAGCATGGCGTAATGGTAAAATAGTTAATGATGATGGAATAGAGGGTGAATATATAGTTCCTGAAAAGGCCTTGTCACAGTTACAAAAAGTAGTTGGGGAAGAAGATACACTTGTTAAATTATACTTATCAAACGGATACTTTTATTGTGAAACAGAAAATGTTAGGTTATTTAGTAAGTTAATTGATGAACAGTTTCCTAATCTAGATCAAGTAATCCCACAAAATTATCAAACTAAAGTCGTGGTAGACACAAAAATATTACAAAACTCAATGGAAAGAGCCTCACTTTTAGCTAGTGAAGGATCTAATAATATAGTTAAGCTAAATATTACAGAAGATAATTTAGAAATAACATCAAATTCACCTCATACTGGAAAGCTAAAAGAAGACCTTTCTATATATAAAGAAGGAGACAACTTAAGTATTGCTCTTAACTCAAAATTTGTGATTGAAGTTCTAAAAGTTTTAGAAGAAGATCAAGTAGAATTAGAATTTACAGGTTCTTATAGTCCAATGATAATTAGGCCAAAAGATAATAGTCAGTACTTCCATCTAATTTTACCAGTTAGAGCATTTTAAATAATCAATAACTAGGAGTGAGTTTATGGATTCAAAAAATGTTAGTATTGAAACAGAGTATATTACTTTGGGTCAGTTATTGAAATATACAAATTTAGTATCAACTGGTGGTGAAGTTAAACACCTTATAGAAAGTAATAGGATTTTAATTAACGGAAATGAGACCAATAAAAGGGGCAAAAAAATTTATCCCGGAGATGAAATTATTATTAATAACAATTTAAGTGTGAAGGTTGATAAAAACTAAAACGTAATGGGTTTGTTAGAGGAGTGATCTTTTGCAGTTAAAAGAACTCTATGTAAAAAATTTTCGTAACTATCCGGGGCAAAGTTTAAATTTTAATAAACCTATAATTTTGTTCTTTGGTGAAAATGCACAAGGTAAGACTAATTTATTAGAAGCAATTTATTATTTAGCTACTGGTAAATCTCATCGAGCTCATAGAGAAAAAGAACTTATCCGCTGGGAAACCAGCGGTTTTTACCTAAAAGGAGAATTAAAAAAGGAAAATTCAGAATACACATTAGAAATTCTTCAAAGAAAAGGTCATGGAAAAGAACTTAAAATAAACGGACTTCCACAAAGTAATTTAAGAAACTTCTTAAAAAGTTTGAATGTGGTTATATTTAGTCCTGAAGATCTCATGTTAATAAAAGGTACCCCTGATAATAGAAGACGCTTTCTAGATCAAGAGATTAATCAGGTTGATTATAACTATGATTTTTATTTAAAAAATTACAATAAAGCATTAAAACAGAGAAATAAGCTCTTAAAGACCTGTCAAAATAAATCAATGTTAAAATATTATTTACCTCCATGGGATGAACAAATTGCTAAATATGGTGTTAAAATCACATTAAGAAGAAAAAAAATAATTCATCAAATAAAGCTACTTTCACGCCTTATCTATAGAAAAATTACCAACCAAAGAGAAGATTTAGAATTAAAATATATCCCTTCTTTAGAATCAATCTTAAATGATAATTTAAAGGAAGATGAGTTTATAGACTACTTTTTACAAGGTTTAAGCAATAATTTAGATAATGATTTATTAAAAAAATCAACTTCAATTGGTCCTCATCGTGATGATATTGAATTCTATATAAATGGTAATAATGCAAGAAACTACGGTTCCCAAGGACAACAGCGCTCAACTGTCTTAGCCTTAAAGATGGCTGAATTAGAAATGATTAAAGGAGAAAAAGGTGAGTACCCGATACTTTTATTAGATGACGTATTAAGTGAGTTGGATAGAGCTAGAAGAAAACATTTACTAAACTTAACAGAAGCACGTGTACAAACTTTTGTAACAGGAACTAGTAGAGATGACTTTAAAGGTGATATGTTAAAAAAAGCTCAAATTTACAAAATCTATGAAGGTGAGGCGGTGAATGAGGATGCAGGGGATTAAAGGTGAGCTAACTGAATTCCTTGCCAAAACTGGATTCTTAAAAAAGTATTACGACCAAATTGCAATGAACCATTGGCATCATATTGTAGGTGAAGAGATAAACAAACACTGTCGTCCCTCTAAAATTCAAGGTAAACAGATGATTGTGATATGCTCACATCCAATGTGGACACAAGAATTGTCTATGCGAAAGAGAAAGTTAATTAAAGATCTGAACAAGAAAACAGGAAAAAAAATCATTAATGATATTAAATTTGTAACAGGACAACTACCAGAAAATAATACAACGTCTAGTAAAAGACGAAAAGAGAACAAAAAGTATTGTTTAAATAAAGATGATAAAAAATGGGTCTGTAAGGTTATTAATGATGTTACTGACCATGAACTTCAAGAAAAATTACAAAAAATCATACAAGAAGATATACAATTAAAGAAAGATAAAAAAGATCAAGGTTATCAAGAATGTAAAAAGTGCGGTATTATGACTAAAGAGCTCAAACTAAATGCCATATGTCTACAATGTGAAAAGGAAAAACATCAAGATAAGTTGAATAGTATAATTAGAGTTTTAAAAGAGTCACCTTGGTTTCAATATGAAGAAGTTAATGAAGTTCTTCATATTGAAATCACACGTACAGAATTTAATGCTGGGAAAAATACAGTTTATAATCAGATCAAAGATCAACTAAAACAAGCTAAAAAGGCTTGTAAATATTGCTATAATGACCAAAATTATGCCTGGTTAAAAGATTTACTGAATCAATATGTTTTGCTAGTAACTGAAAGCAGTCCAAAAGAGATTGGTGATAGTACTTGGCGTAAAATTGTTGGTTCTCTCGGTAAGGATTATTTAAGAATAATTGACAATAATCGGAAATAGAGGGAGTGAATAATAAATGTTTGTTCATATAGGTGAAAATTCAGTCTTACCTATTAAGGATATTGTAGGTATTTTTGATGTTGAAATTCTTGAAGATAAAGCGACAAGAGATTTTTTGAAAATATCAGAAGAAGAGGGATTTGTAATAAAAAATGATAATGACACTGAAAGAAGCTTTATTTTAACAGGACAAAATATTTACTTTTCACCTATTGCTTCGACTACACTTAAGAAAAGGATTGACAAGCTATATTCTCAACAGCAAAAGTATGCTGATGTTTTTATTGATGGTGCTATAATTGATAATCATTAGTGAATCACATACAGTATCAGAATTAAGAGTATGTGGTATAATAGGCGTATGAATGGAGGTTTTTTTATATGGAAGAAAAAGATGTTAAAGAAATTAATTATGATGAAAGTCAAATACAAGTATTAGAGGGATTAGAAGCTGTAAGAAAACGACCTGGGATGTATATTGGATCTACTGATGACAGAGGCCTTCATCATCTAGTTTATGAAGTTGTTGATAATAGTATCGATGAAGCTATGGCAGGTTATTGTGACCATATTGAAGTTGGTTTAGGTTCAGATGGTAGTGTATGGGTCACTGATAATGGACGAGGTATACCTGTTAAAGAGCATCCTAAAATAAAAAAGCCTACCCTAGAAGTTATTATGACTTATCTTCATGCTGGGGGAAAATTTTCAAATGAAAGTTATAAAGTTTCTGGAGGACTTCATGGTGTAGGTATATCTGTTGTGAATGCACTTTCTGATTGGATTCAAGTAAAAGTTTATCGTGATGGTAAAATCTTTTTACAAGAATATAAAAAAGGAAAACCAGTTAGTGGTATAAAAGAGATAGGTGAGACAGATAAAAATGGCACCGAGATACGTTTTATGCCGGATGAAGAAATATTTGAAACTGTTAAATTTGATTTTGAAACTTTAAAAAAGAGAATACAACAATTAGCTTTTTTAAATAAAGGAATATCTATATCTATAACTGATAAAAGAACTGAAGATGGTGAGTACCATAATTTTAAATATGAGGGTGGTATAAAATCATTTGTTGAATATTTAAATGATAACAAGACAACCATTTTTAACCCTCCTATTTATTTTGAAGCTGAGCAAGAAGGGTGTATAGTAGAAGTAGCTGCTCAATACAATGATGGGTATCAGGAAATGATTCACTCATATGCGAATAATATCCACACTCAAGAGGGTGGCACCCATGAATCTGGGTTTAAAATTGCTTTAACAAGAACCATAAATGAATATGCAAGAAAGCATAATTTATTGAAAAATGCTGATAAGAACTTAACAGGTGAAGATATTCGTGAAGGGTTAGTATCTATTATTAGCGTTAAAGTACAAGACCCTCAATTTGAAGGACAAACCAAAACTAAGCTAGGTAATAGTGAAGTAAGACGTATTGTTGAATCTTTAGTTTCTAAACACCTAGGAATTTTCTTAGAAGAAAATCCAGCAGTGTCAAAAAAGATTGTAAATAAGAGTATCAGTGCATCTCGTGCTAGAGAAGCTGCTAGAAAGGCAAGAGAGCTAACTAGAAGGAAAAGTGCTCTTGAGGTAACTGCGCTTCCCGGAAAGTTAGCTGATTGTACAACTAAAGATGCATCTAAATCAGAAATTTATCTAGTTGAGGGAGACTCAGCTGGTGGCTCTGCTAAACAAGGCAGAAATCGTGAATTTCAAGCCATTTTACCACTACGAGGTAAAATAATAAACGTTGAAAAGGCTCGCTTTGATAAAATATTAGCAAATGAAGAAATTAAGACAATGATAACTGCAATGGGAACAGGAATTGGTGAAGAATTTGATATTTCTAAAGCTCGATACCATAGAATTATCATAATGACAGATGCAGATGTTGATGGAGCTCATATTAGAACTTTACTATTAACATTTTTCTATAGGTATATGCGTCCACTTATAGAACATGGATATATATATATAGCTCAGCCACCTTTATATTTAGTAAAAAAGAAAAATCAAAAACACTACGCCTTTGATGATAAAGAACTTGAAAAGATTTTTGAAGAAGTAGGTAGAGATAATATTAATCTGCAAAGATATAAAGGTCTGGGTGAAATGAACCCTACCCAATTATGGGAAACTACGATGAGCCCTGAAAGTAGGACAATACTCCAAGTTACGCTAGAAGATGCTATTGAAGCTGATAAAATCTTTACCGTCCTAATGGGTGAAAAAGTTGCACCACGAAGAGAATTTATTCAAGCAAACGCCAGAGATGTGCGTAACCTAGATGTTTAATCTTATTTTAATCAAGTCTTGAAAAAGGAAGTGAAGTTATATGAGTGACTTAAACACAGGTAAAATAATTCCTATAGATATACAAAAAGAGATGGAAAACTCATTTCTTGATTATGCCATGAGTGTTATCGTTAGCAGAGCGCTTCCAGATGTACGAGATGGACTTAAACCAGTTCACCGTCGAATACTATATGCTATGCACGACCTTGGGATTACTTCAGATAAATCTTACAAAAAATCCGCAAGAGTTGTCGGGGAAGTACTAGGTAAGTACCATCCACATGGAGATGTCGCGCTATATGATGCCATGGTCAGAATGGCTCAAGATTTTTCAACAAGATATACTTTAGTTGATGGGCACGGTAATTTTGGGTCAATTGATGGAGATAATGCTGCTGCTATGCGTTACACAGAAGTTCGTATGGCAAAGATTAGTACTGAACTATTAAGAGATATCGATAAAAATACTATAGACTATCAATTAAACTTTGATGAAACATTAGAAGAACCTAAAGTGTTACCATCAAGATTTCCTAATTTGTTGGTTAACGGTTCTGCTGGTATAGCTGTGGGAATGGCCACTAATATACCACCTCATAATTTGGGTGAAGTTATTGAAGGTGTGACTGCTTTAATAGAAAACCCAGAAGTAAGTGATGAAGAATTAATGCAATATATTAAAGGACCAGACTTTCCTACTGGAGGATTAATATTAGGAAAAAGTGGTATTAAAGATGCTTATACCACTGGTAGGGGTAAGCTAAAAATTAGAGCTAAGACAGAAATTGAATCTTTAAAAGGAAATAAACACAGAATACTAGTAACAGAACTACCATACCAAGTAAACAAAGCTAAACTAATTGAATCAATTGCAGGTCTTGTTAGAGATAAAAAAGTTGAAGGAATTAGTGATTTGCGAGATGAATCTGATAGAGATGGTTTACGTGTAGTTATAGAACTTAAAAGAGATGTTAATCCAAAAGTTCTTTTAAACCAATTATATAAATATACATCCCTAGAACAATCATTCGGGGTAATATTGTTAGCATTAGTAAAAGGTGAACCTAAAGTTTTAACACTAAGACAAATACTAAATCACTATTTAGAGTTTCAAAAAGAAGTGATCACTAGACGAACAAAATATTTATTAGATAAAGCTGAAGCACGCGCTCATATAATCGAGGGATTACGCATAGCATTAAATAATTTAGATGCAGTGATTAAGCTGATTAGAGAATCACAAACAGTAAAAAAAGCAAAAGAAGGTCTAATGAATAACTTTTCCCTATCAGAAAAACAAGCGCAAGCAATACTTGACATGCGATTACAAAAATTAACTGCGCTAGAGCGAGACAAGATAGAAGAGGAATATAAGGAATTAATGGATAAAATAGATTATTATAAACGTGTTCTATCTGACGAAAACTTAGTATTAGAAATTATTAAAAAAGAAATCACAGAAGTCAAGGAAAAATATGCAGACAATAGACAGACTCTGATCACTCAAAAGGCTGGAGAAATAGATGAAGAAGATTTAATTCCAAATGAAGATGTAATCATCACTTTGACCCATCAAGGGTATATAAAAAGAGTGCCGTTGTCTACCTATAGAAATCAGAAACGCGGTGGAAGAGGTATTAGTGGTATGACTACTAAAGATGATGATTTTGTAGAACACCTATTTGCAACTACTACTCATAATTATATTTTATTTTTCACTAATAAAGGTAAAGTATATCGCTTAAAAGTTTATGAAATTCCTGAAGCATCTCGACAGGCGAAAGGAACTGCTATAGTCAATCTATTAACAAAAGATCCAGATGAACACATTTCAGCTGTGATCCCAATTGAAGAATTTACACATGATGATTATTTATTTTTTGTAACTAAAAAGGGAATTGTAAAAAAAGTGATTCTAGATGAACTTAAGGCCTATAGAAAAGATGGTTTAATTGCTGTTACTCTAAAAGAAAATGATGAGTTAATAGATGTCCATTTAACTAATGGAAAACAAGAAGTGTTTTTAGGTACTAAAAAAGGATATGCAATCAAGTTTTCTGAGGAAGAAGTTAGAAGTATGGGTAGAGTATCACGAGGAGTGAAAGGTATATCTGTAGGTGAGGATGACGAAGTAGTTGGGATGGATATCCCTCAAGAAAACAAAGATTTACTTGTAATTTCAGAAAATGGATTTGGTAAAAGAACTCCAATTACAGAGTACAGGAGTCAATCCAGAGGCGGAAAAGGTATTTATACGTTCAAAATAACAGAAAAAACAGGAGAGCTAGCAGGGTATAGAATGGTGTCTGAAAAAGATGAAATAATTTTAGTAACTGCAACAGGTGTAATCAATAGACAGGCTGTTAAAGGGATTTCACAAATGAGTAGAAGAACTCAAGGGGTAAGAACAATAAGATTGAAAGAAGAAGACAGAGTTGTATCTTTAGCTATCCCTAAAAATTAGTTATATAAAAAACACGTCAACTTATATTTATTGGAGAGGTTTATGGGATGGACTATGTAATTGAGGATGAGGATTATAGTCTAAAGTTTTTTTAGATACATTCAATAAAAGGATTCAAGTTTCAACTACGAAGAAACGAATATTACTAAAATAGTTAACAGATCAAACTATCTAGCATTAAGATAACTTTGGGAAGGTTTACTTAAAAGCTAAACCTTGATGACTGGAAAAAAATATATAGAAAAAGGGATAATCAAATATTATTACCGTGGCAATAATGCTTATAGTATTGCAGATTTATTCAATCAAGAATGAGAAAAAGTGTTAATCTGAAGGGATATGATTAATTTATTTTCACTAGTTGAATATGGTATTTTATCACCACGGATAATCTTATAGTGAAGATTAGTCAAACTGCGATATTTGGTAACTTTTGAAGATATGAATATTTGGGTTAAAATCCTCGATTGATAACAGGGTAGAATTTCTATCCTGTTTTTTTCTTGACTAAAATAAAAGTCTGTGATAAAATAATTTATGTCGCTTTGAGAGAGCGATATTGAAAGGGCAAGAAAAAGTAAGTAAGAGTGAGCAAGACAAAGGTATTCAAAATAAATCAAAAATTACTACTTGACTCACAAATAAAACTATGATACTATAATATAGCTGCTAGAGAGAGCAGTCAAATTGTTCTTTGAAAACTGAACAGGATGCAAGCGTTAAGTTTTGAATAAATAAGCCAGATCGGCTTTTCTAATTAAATTTAATTAGGAGGGTTTGATCCTGGCTCAGGACGAACGCTGGCGGCGTGCTT
>NZ_NIQC01000016.1 GCF_002216005.1 Natranaerobius trueperi | reverse complement strand
GAAGACATTAATGAACTACCTGTTTCTTATAACATTGCATGGTATGAACAAAAAGCTGTATTAGTACTTCTTGCATTATTGCACTTAGGTGTAAAGAAAATCTATATTGGTCCAACCTTACCAGCTTCTATATCAGAAAATGTATTAGTTGATAAGTTTGATATGAGACCAAACTCTACAGTTAATGATGATTTAGAAAAGATTATGGTTGGAGAGTAAGATTACACTGGTTTAGTGAGTGCTCCCCTTAATGGAATCGCCATTAAGGGGAGCACATTTTTATTTATGGCCTTTTATATAAAACGAAAAATCCACTTATAATCACAAATGTAGTTACAAGTCCACCTTCAATACCAAAGGCACCTCCAGTAAAAATATTATTTCCAACATATTCAATAGAGAATAGTCCTTGAACAGGCAAACCACTAACTGAAAATCCAAAAATGTTTCCTTGAAAGAAATTCCATGTTAAATGATACCCAATCGGCATCCATAAATTATCTGTAAAGAAAAACATTGCCGCAAATAATAATCCCACAAGAAAGATATTAAGTATTCCTATTAAGGTTAAATTGGGATTACCAATGTGAAGAATAGCAAAAATAATAGAAGAAATAACAACAGCTAAAGCCATCCCCCGTTCTTTAGTTATAACTGTCATACAATAACCACGAGCAAATAATTCTTCTACAAAAGCTACCATACTAAACATAAATAATCCAGATACTAGATAACCAAAAAGCTCTAAGTCGAATGTAGAAAGGTTTGCTTCAATACTACCAGTTAATAGTAGAATTAAAAAAATTACCGTAATAGAGACTGCTCCTAGAGCCATTCCAAATATTAAATCAGACTTAGTGTTTTTAGTTAAATTTGTTATCCCAATTATACTTAATGATCTACCTTCCCAGAATCTAACAAAGAGCCATACTGCTAATAGAAAGGCTACATTCTGTAATATAGCAAATATCATCATACCAGAGTTATTTAAGTTCACAATATCTATTCCACCAAATGTATTAACTAATATACTAACACCTACACTTAATATCGTCATAAATATAAAGGCCGTAACTAAAACAAGGGCTATTTTGATTAACCATTTAGGCTCACCTTGTTTATTCAGAAATAATACTTTCATGATAATACACCTGCCAATACTTTTTAGATTTTCAATTGATCCTGTTTCTTTTCATCAAATTGCTTAGTAAATTTAAGTTGTAAAAGAAAAATATAAGTAAAAATAATACCAGCTGTAAATCTAGCTAATAATAGAATAAGTGCATTTCCTCCAATTCCTGCAAATATAACAGTTTCTTCAATTAAAGAATGAGCGATACCAATAAAAACACAAGTAACAGTTAATTCTTGTTTGGTTAGGGTTCCTTCCCTTCCAACTTGCATAACTATTCCTGCTCCAAACTGTAAACCAATTGTCCATCCTATCACCACGGGGAAAGCTGCTTCGCCAGGTAAGTACATTCTTTTTGTAAAAGGTCTAAAAAAGTTAGTTAATTTCTCTAAAAAGCCATAAGCCTTTAAAAATTCTGTCCCTATGAGAAGAGGGATAACAATAAGAGCTATTTGGAGCATTGAAGCGATACTAGACTTTGTAGCCTCTAAGATCATTTCAAACCAGTTCAAGTTCTAATTCCCCCTCTAAATTGTTAAGAACAAATTAACTAAAAATCCAAAAACCAGACTTGCTATGACACGATAAATTAATACCCATCTACCTTGAGCACCAGCTTTACTAACTACTGCAGTTTCAGTAGGTAAGCTATGACTTATAGTAACCATTACACTTAATACTGTTAGTTGCTGTTGTGTTATATCTATACTAAGCATAGCACCAATTGCCCCATATACATTTGTTAAATTTCCAATTACAAGTACCATTGCTGCTTCACCAGGAAGTCCAAAAATATTCATCAAAGGTTCTGCAGACCCAGCTATAATAGGTAAGATTCCTGAGACCTCTAAAAAAGTAACAAAAAAAATTACGGGAACTAACACCTTCCCTAGCTCTAAAATGACTTCTTGTGAGCTCTTTAAACCATTTTTAATAATTGTTCCATTATCAACTGACTTCATTGTCATCCTCCCTATATCTTGCCTAACTCCTCTAATAATTGAGAAACATTATAGAAGTTGGTATCATGTGCGTATACTCTTTGTAAATGTGTAATAGCTCTATCATTTTGTCCATTTTCTTTATATGCAAGACCTAAGAGGTATTTAAAATACATTTTATCTTCGTCTAACTTTCTTGCACGCACTGGGCCTGATTTCAACACTTCTAATGCTAGCTCTGGATTGTCTTTTTTCATAAAACAATCCCCAAGATGGGAGATCACCTTTACTCTAGATTCATCTTCTTTTGATAAATCATTATTTAAAATATCCTGAAAAATATTTATAGCTTGATCAAAGTTATTTGCAAGCTTTAATGATAATGCATATTGGAATTTAACACCTATGTGTTTTGGATTATGGTCTAAATATTTTTCAAAATAATTACAAGCTTTTGTATACTCATTATTCTTAAGAAACAACTCACCTAAGATTGGATAAAGTTGAGGTATTTCCTGTATCTTTAATAATTCAGTAAAAACTTCTCTAGCCTTTTCATAGTCCCCTTCTGTTAATGCTTTCTTACCTGTTTTAAATTTATCTCTAGCCTTACCTTTAGAGGAGTTAGCTAGTTGTTTTTTCCCATATACAGCAATTGCTAACAAGAAAACACTAGCAATAGGTAAAAAAGGTAACAGAATTAACATTAAAATTATACATAATGAAGGATAATTAAAGCTTTTAAGATCTTGAGGCATGGGTAAAGGATCTTTGTTATTATCAGTAGATCTAGCCGTTTTGCTCGTAGAACTTTTCTTTCTATTAGATTTATTTAAATAATCTATGGCATAAATTCCTGTTCCAGGAATACTCATTGACCTATAGGCACCCTTAGGTCCAACCCCAAACCTCATACCTTTCCCACCTAAGCTGATACCAGCACCTCTTTTGCTCAAATTCACCCTTAGCCCCTTCCCAAGTTTCATACTTCTTCGAAACCTAATACCCATAAACATCCCCCTTAACCAATTTTATAATTACAGTATACAATATAATTAAACCTTTTTCATTAATAAAGCCCCGTATTTTTTACGAGGCTTTTATGATTACCTTTTATCAATCTGAAATTCTTGTGTTTCTCTGTTCCATGAGACCGTTACATCAAAGTAGTCTTCTAATACTCTAACAGGAATATATACACGACTTTCAATTAAGTATGCAGTACCCTTAAAATCTTCACCATCAAACTTTCCGTTAATTCTTCTTGAAATATTAGGTAGATCTTTTTTTTCATTAATCCTGCTTTCTACTTCTTCTCTTATTTGATGTATATTGAAATTATCTCCCGGACATGAAGTATTATTAAATTCCCTATTTTTTTCTAAAGTAGTATTTGGGAATTCATGACTCAACCAAGCTAATAAATCAATAAGGGCTTCTTTTTGGTCTGGAAATTCTTCAGGTTTATTACTATTAAAATTACCCGCTAAACAAACAGCCAATGATTTAGAATTTACACTAGATGTGTGAACACCTTGTTTAGTTATTGGCCTTCCCCGGTAGATACTACCATTTTGTCTAATATAAAAATGATAACCTATCCCTGCCCAACCTCGATCATTTTTATGAAAATTATTAATTGTTTCTACTCGCTGATCTAACGAAACCCCTGTATGATGAATTATTAAAAATTTAATATCTTCTCGTTTTAAATCACTCATAAAATTTAAGTTCATATTTAGTTCTTTTTTAATAATTTGTGGTTTTTCCATCATATTCCCTCCAATTATTAAACTTTAAAATAATTATATGGTCGCCAAATGCTATTAAGAATTTAAAAACTACAGTATAATTGTATCCCAAAAAACCAAAGCGTAAAAAACACCAACCATAATAATATGATTGGTGTCAGTGTTTTCACTATTGTTAGAAACAGTTCTACTGTTATACATTTATTTTTGCTCGTCTATTAAATCTTCGTAATCACATGTGAATTCAATTAACTGGAAATTAATAAAAATTGGTGCATCAAACCTTAATGCTAAAGCTATAGCATCACTTGGTCGTGCATCTATCTCAACAAACTCATCATTGTGATCTAACATATGAATTCTTGCATAAAATATATCATCTTTAACATCATTGATAAATATCTCTACAATCTCACCATCTAAAGTCTCACACAAGGTTTTTATTAAATCATATGTCATAGGTCGTTGATATTCTTGACCCTTTAGAGCTGAAATTATTCCTTGTGCTTCAAAAGATCCAACTACGATTGGTAATATCTTGGATTCTTCTAGATCAGATAATAACACCGCATAACTTTCTCCATTTTGAGAAGTACCAATTCCTTTAACTTTTACTTGTATACTAATAGTTTACACCTCCTATAGCCAAATGACCCAATAAACTCTTATTTAATTTACTTATAATTATATTCTAAACCCATTATAAAAATTCCTTCAGTTATTATTGTATAGAATACCGTCTAATTCAATTAAAAAAGTTATTCTAAAAAAATGTTCCATTACCAAAGGTAATGGAACATAAACCATTCCTAATCTATTTAGATTTAAAGTAAAATTTCAATATCACTATCTTCTCTTAATTCTTCAATAACTGTACCTGTTCTTTTCTGCATTTTTTGTTGTTTAGCCATTTCTTCTAACTGTGGCTTCATTTCTTCAAGTTCAGGAAGTTCTTCTTCATCAATTCCCTCTTGCCCTTGTTGCATAGCCATTTGTTCTTCATATATTTCTTCTAACTCTTCATCAGTAACTTCAAGCTCATCTTCATCAACTAATGTATCTACTAGTTCTTCTATCTTAATAGAATCTCTAATTTCATTTTCCAAATCATCAGCATCTAGATTAGCCATAGCTAACATTTCTTCCATTTCCTCTTCTGTTTCAAATTCTTCTTCTATAGCTTCAATTTGTTGTTCAACTACTTCTTCATCTACAGTAATACCTTCGTTTTCAGCTTCCTGAAGAAGTAAAGTTTCAGTAATCAATTCGTTGATAGCTTGTTCTTCAATCATTTCCATCATTTCGTCATCATCTTCATCAATTTCCATGCCGTACATCTCATACATTTCTTTTGTATGATTCAAGACACCCTCAAAGTCTTTTCTTAAAAGTTCCTCTCCGTTTACTGTTGCTACGACTTCCTCATCTTCTTCACCGCAACCCACTAGTGAAACTACCATTAAAATGGCTAAAGCTAATAATGAAATCTTTTTGAATAGCATCGAAAACCTCCTAATTTTAACTCTAATATTTCACAAGATACTACTGATATTATAGAGAACAGTTCAACAACTGTCAATAGTATAGCTCTCGGAATATAGGGGATTAGAGAACTGTCTCCTAACCCACTATTTTGGCAAGTACTTTCTCCTTTTTAAACTAGTGCTGCTGAAACTGATGTTCTTACTATAAGTCCTAATAGTTTTTCATCTTTATCAACAACAGCAATAGGATATTTACTGTCCTTTGCTATTGGAATCAAATCATAAACAAAAGTTTCAGGATCCGTTTATGGTAATCATCATTCAAGATTTCATCTAATGTACTATTATTCTTAAGAGAATTTCGTCAAACAAATTTGGCGATGGTTTTCCAACACTTTGGGTTGTTTACTCACAAAACAGTACAAGACAATGTTGAATTCGGACTAGAAGTAAAGGGGTATCTGACAAAGAACGAGAGAAAATTGCAATAGAAACATTGGATGCAGTTGGTCCTAAGGGTTGGGAAAAGAAATTGCCAAATGAGTTGAGTGGTGGTATGCAACAACGAATTGGTTTAGCAAGAGCGCTTGCTAATGATCCAGATGTACTGTTGATGGATGTTGACCTAGCTCTAATTTTATTTCTGGAAATTCTCTCATTTTAAATTGAACTGCCCCTGTAAATATCAGGAGCAGTATCTCTTCACCTCACTCTAGTTTAAAATTTTATGTTATTGAATATAATTTAAGACATTATAAGCTACTTCTGCATCTACCCATTCTGTCCATAGGTCTTAATATTCGTCGAAAAAGTATTTAGCAGCTTCTCTTTCATCTACATCGTTTTCTTCCATATAGGCTAATACTTCACTAGTAATCTCACTACTTGTTTCATAGTTACTTAAGAATTCAGTTACTTCAGGGGCCCTGTCATCAAGAGATTGATTTACAGATATAGTTACTTCCATAGACGGAATTTCTGTTGTATAACCACCTTCGTAGTAATTCTGTTCATTAAACTCCGGTTCTTTTAATAAAGTAAGATCATATCGACCCATAACCCACGTAGGTTCCCAATTATATCCTACCCAAGCTTCTCCACTTTCGTAAGCATCAGCTAAAGAAGTATTTAATGCTGGCTCAGAACCTGGCCTAAAATAGTTATAATATCTAATCCATAGGTTTGTATTTTAGTATCTATAATTTCATCAATAGCCCAATCCGACGGTGCCCCATATATTCTACCCTTATCACAGTCAGATGGGTCTTCAAATACTTCATTATAATCAGCTAGATCTTCTACATATTCTAAATTCGGAGCCATTGGTTCTATCCCTCTTTCTTCATCTCCTTCTATCACATAAGTAGGAACATATATACCCTGATGGTTATCATCAAAATTGATTCCAAGTACTTCAATATCACCTTGTTCTTTTGCTTCTTGATATTCTTATTGAATATTTTCTTGCCATGTTTCCATATAGATATCTATATCTCCATCTCTTAGTCCTGTAAAAGTAGCAGGGGTAGAACCTGGAGTCATGTCCATTTCATATTCACCATAACCTTTTTCTGAAATTATACCAGCGATATAATTATGGACTCGAATACTCTCCCAACCAACATCTGCAAACACAAACTTTTCGTCATCATCAATATCCGCACACCCTACAACTACCAAAACTAACAAACTTACTCCTAAAAAAATAATCTTTGGTCACATAATCTTTTTACTTTCATTTTATAAACCAACTCCTCCTTCGTCTAACATTTTTGTTTTCATTTTTTAAATCTGTTAAATAATTATACATAACATGCTTGTCTAGAAAAAATAGACATAAATGTGCTATAAAGCCAAGTTCTTTAATATGATTTTGTGATAACGTGCGAAAGAGTTATAGTAGTTGTAATGAACTAGTTAAAGTAAAATTTTCACTAAATATTAAAATGAAAATAACGTAACGGTAGCTGTATTTTATAAAAGCTTTTTTTTTTCATAAAAAATATATTACAATTAAAAGGACATACTTTTAAGAAGAATAGAAATGATTATAAATTGAAATATAAATAATTTCTCCTATAAGAACTACTATGATGTGAGGTGAAGTTTATGATTATTATAATTAATAAAGAAAGTATAACTGATAATGAAATCGAGCAAGTAACTCTTAGACTAAAAAATTTAGGATTTAACAGTCATGTTTCTAACGGTCAATCAAGAATTGTAATTGGTGCTATAGGTGAAAATAAGAAAGATGCTCAGAAAGCTTTAGAGGCTTTACCCTATGTAGAAAAAATTGTTCCTATAAGCAAACCTTTCAAACTAGTATCACGTGAGTTCAAAAGTCATGATACAAAAGTAGCCATCGAGGATCTCACTATAGGTGAAAATACTTTTTCTATCATGGCAGGCCCTTGTGCTGTAGAAAATAAAAATAGTTTAAAAGAAGTTGCTAAAGGAATTAAACAAGCTGGTGGAAAAATATTAAGAGGAGGTGTTTTTAAGCCTAGAACCTCCCCATATAGCTTTCAAGGGTTAGGTGAAGAAGGTTTGAAAATCCTTTATGAAGCAGCTAAAGAAAATGAACTTAAAATTGTAACCGAAGTAATGGATCCTAGACAAATTGATTTAGTTAGTAAATATGCTAATATCTTGCAAATTGGCGCTAGAAATATGCAAAACTATGAGCTATTAAAGGAAGTCGGTAATTCTAATAAGCCAGTAGTTTTAAAACGAGGCATGTCTTCTACTGTAGAGGAATGGCTAATGGCAGCAGAATATATACTTGTCCGTGATAATTATCAAGTCATCCTTTGTGAACGTGGTATTAGAACCTTTGAGACCTCAACTAGAAACACCCTAGATCTAGCTGCTGTTTCACTAGTTAAAGAACTAACTCATTTACCTGTAATAGTCGACCCAAGTCACGGAACAGGTAAATGGAAATTAGTATCCCCTATGAGCAAAGCAGCTTTAGCAGCAGGAGCAGATGGTGTAATGGTTGAAGTTCATCAATCACCAGAAGAAGCTTGTTCCGATGGCTTGCAATCGTTAACAATTGAAAACTTCACTAAACTAACTCAAAACTTACAAGCTTTAGCGCCACATTTTAATAAAAGAATGGTAACAAATTGAAAGGAAGTTATATTATGTATTTAATCATTGATAATACACAAAACAACAATAAGCTACATGGTGAGCTAGAAGTACCAGGAGACAAATCTATATCTCACAGAGCTTGTATCCTAGGAGCAATTTCAAAAGGTACAACAATCATTAAAGGTATAGCACCTGGTCGTGATGTAAACGCTACTAAAAAATGTTTAGAACGTCTAGGAGCAAATATACGTAATGAAAACAAAAAAACTATTTTCATTAGTTCGACCCTAAGTGAACCAGAAAATATCTTAGATGCAGAAAATTCAGGTACAACTGCTAGACTATTACTAGGACTATTATCAGGACTCAACCTATTTTCTTGTATAACAGGTGATTCTTCTTTAAATAAAAGGCCTATGGATCGTGTAATTAACCCATTATTAGAACTTGGTAAAGTTGTAAAAAGTAGAAACAATAATACATTACTTCCAGCTACTGTAATCCCTACTAGTTATGATACTAAAAAAACTCATATTTTTACAAAAATAGCTAGTGCACAAGTAAAATCTGCACTCCTTTTGGCAAGTTTAAATTCAACTAAAAATATTACTATTACCGAACCACAAATAACACGTGATCATACTGAGAGAATTCTAAAGTTTTTCGGATGTAATATCAGTTCAGCTAAAAACTCAATATGCAACAATATTACAATATACAGTAAACAAATATCAAATCTATATGGTCAAACATTTGATGTACCAGGAGATATATCCTCAGCCGCTTTTTTAATCGGAGCAGGGATTTTAGTGCCAAATAGTCAAGTTAGATTAAATAATGTTGGACTTAATCCAACACGAATTGGTTTTTTAAACATTCTTACTAAAATGGGTGCCGAGATTTCAATTACAAATAAGCAAGTCATGTCCGGTGAACCCAGAGGAAATATTACAGCGAAATATACTCAAAATATTAATAATATCAAACTGAAAAAAGAAGATATCCCTGATGCTATAGATGAGCTCCCTTTATTAGCTGTTATAGCAACTCAAGCACATGGGACCACAGAGATAACTGGTGCAAAAGAATTAAGGTTTAAAGAAAGTGATCGCATCCAAGCAATCAAAACTGAGTTAAAAAAAATGGGGGCAAAAATCGAAGAACTTTATGATGGATTAACAGTAACAGGCCCTACACCATTAAAGGGAGCCGAAGTGAATACATATGGGGATCATCGCATCGCTATGGCTTTAGCAATAGCTGGTTTAATTGCAACTGGTAGGACAGTAATACATAGTGCTGATTGCATAGATATTTCATATCCAAGTTTTCAAACAGACTTACAAAAACTTGGGGCGTCAGTAGAATAGCACAGAAAAATTATTTTTAGAACATTTGTAACTTATTTTAATAAGGTGGTTATCTTTTTATGGATAACTACCTTATTTCTTTACAGTATTAGGGCTTTCATCCCACGCTTTCAATCTTGGGATGAAAGCCTATTTTTTTAATAAAATACAGTTGTAGTATAAAGCAAAACCATATACAATTAAATCATATGAAACGAAGAAAAATATTTTCTAATCAAAAGGTAAAACAGCGTTTTAAAGAAATTGTTCATGAAGTATGTACTGAACAAAAAATTCCAAAGTGCTCTTCCTTCAATCATTTCTTCTAAACCACAAAAGAATCGAAGAAATCGTTCTTTTTGCTGAAATTTACCCCTCCTGAATGTTACGAGCTAATCTGATAAGCTAATTTAATTATACTTATATAGTAATATTCCTAAAGCATATCATTAATTTTCTATATAATTTCACAACTTCTAGCAAAAAGACCTAATCACTGAATTATAAAAAAAATATATAAGGAATACTTTTATAATTAAGATAGGGGGCGGTGACTAACCGCCCCCTCTTACACCACCGAACATACGGATCCGAATACGGCGGTTCCACATTATGTCTGACGTAAGAATTCATATCTAGACACAAGACTTTTAAGCCCTAGACCAGTCCAATAGGTTCGGTCTAGGGTTCTTTGTAGTATTGGACTTTTAGCTATACGCCAATAAGCTTTCCGGGAATTACCCCATTCATACGCTTTACATGGAGAAACTCCAAGTGAGATAAGATTCTTCACCTTTGTTCGTGGAAACCTCCATTCCTTCCACCTAATCATTCTCAACCTACGACTTAACCACGATTCGAGACCCTTCAGTTTGCTTTAAGTATCAATTAGTTGATAATAGCCAATCCATCCTATTAGGTAGCGATTCAGCTTCTTTATTCTTTTCTGCATACTAATCCGGTCCTTTGCGAGATGTTAGTTGTTTAATTTTAGCTTTGAAACGGTTTATTATTTGTCTAGCTAGTCGTAGCTTAGGGTTCTTTTTGTGATGAGTGAAGCTAAATCCTAGTAGTTTACGCTTCTATGGTCTATCCACCGCACTTTTCTCTTTTTTTACTTTTAGTTTTCAGTTTCTTCTCAATATAAGTTGTAATAGACTGCATTATTCTTTCGCCTGCTCTTTTGGATTTCACATAAATGTGAAAATCGTCAGCATAACGAACGAATTTATGACCTCGCTTTTCAAGTTCTTTGTCTAATTCATCTAAAACTATGTTAGAAAGTTGTACATGTTAACTTAAAAGTCCCCCGTGGGATTCACCACTTCCTTCTCAAGGTAGGAACTTTGTTTTCTGCTTCTTTGAGACAGATGAACGCCTGGTAATGATTCTCCATAATTGGTTTGGTCCTTCTTTTATATCTTAAGCTACCAAGTACTATGACGTCTGCTGTTCAACATAGTCTCTCGACCATGCTTACCTCTTATCTGTGGCGTTCCAGCAGATTCTCCCCAGGTAGTAAGGACTTTGTCTTGATGTGCAGACTAATCCAGTGTTGCCTAGCCTTGTATGAGATTCGTGTCCCTCGGGGCGAAAATTTGCCGCTTACTTCCTTCAGATGATAGAGTCACCTCCACCACCCTTGTCTTGAGCTACAGCTACTACTACCTTCGCTGTTCGGGACTTTCACCCTATAGCTTATACCCATGCCGGGCACACAAAAAAAGTCGCAGAATTCTTGCTCTGCGACTTTTTTTAATACTATGAAAATAATGCTTTACAAATTCATTATCAAACCATAACTTTTATATAACTTGAATATTTTATTATTAAAATTTAGAACTAACCTTAAAGGTGAGTTCTAAAAAACACTTATTTCGATTTACTTAAATTCATTTTCTATAGCTTCTTGTCCATCTTCGCCATCTACAGTATAAACACCATCTACCCATTGTAATACTATATCAATATTTTCAGTAATCCATTCTTCTGCTACTTCTTCAGGATCTCTTTCATGATATCCAAATTCATAAACCCACTCATTAACAATTTCTTGGTCTACATCAAATTGTTTTAAATACTTAGTTAAGTTAGGATCAGCTTCTTCTAGACCATCTCTAACAACTGTACTAATACTTTCACTGTCACCCCAAATACCTTTAGGGTCATCTAAATATTCCATATCTAAAACAACATTCATATAATGCGGTTCCCAACCACTAAAAACAACCCATTCTTCATCTTCCATCTGTTGGCGTACATCAGTAATCATAGCCGCTTCATTACTTTCAACAATGTCCCATTCACCAAGACCATAAGTATCATTGTCAAAAGCTTCAATCATAATTTCATTCCCATCATTACCAGATTCTAAACCATAATAACTATATTCGAATTTGTCTGAATATTTCGCTAAGTCTTCTAAAGATTGTACCCCTGCTTCATAAACGTAAGTAGGCACAGCCGGTGAATACGAAGCATCGTCAATCTGAGTGTTAATATCTATCATATCTCCTGCTTTTAGGGCTTCATCTAAAGGTTGCCCCCAAGTTTTATCCCAAGCATCAGTAAAAAAGTCTATTTCTCCATTAGACATTCCTTCTATAATAATAGGTAAAGTGTAGTTTTCTCGTGATACATCATAACCCAAAGTTTCAAGTATTGCTGTGTTAACATAAGCTTTCTGTGTAGCACATGTCCATTCAACCTTAGCCATTTCAATTTCTTTTTGTACAGGAATTTCTTCTCCATCTGCCCCTTCTACTGTTGCTTCTTCTTCCTCTACTTGCTCCTCACAACCTAATGTGACTCCTGCTAAAATTAAAGTTAGAGCTAAAACTGAAATCAATAGAAGCTTACTTTTGTTTCTTAAAAAATGATCCATAAATTAAAAAAAACCTCCTCGAATTTGATAAATATTATTTTATTCTGTCATAAAAAGTATAAGCTTTTTATCAATAATAATCAAAAGTTATTTACAAGCCTATACCGTAATATTTACTTATGAAAGCTTATAAGAAGAGATTTAATAGTTGTTTCAGCAATTAACTCTTCTATTCACGGTATAGGCTTATTCATCTGTACTAATTTACCATTCTAGAAGCATGAACGATAAATTTGTTCATAACCTTTCACATCAATATCTCTTGGGTTTCCTACCGTTTGTGGATCATTGTAAGCTTCTTTTGCTAATCTAGGAATCATGTCCTCAGAAACCCCTAGGTCTCCCAGTGTTGGAACATCAATATCTTCTACTAATTGATAAACTGCATCTACAGAAGCTCTTGCCGCTTCGTGAAGATCCATTCCATGAGTATCTACACCAAGAGCTTGTGCTATTCTTGCAAACTTATGAGGCTCACCAATCCAGTTATATTCCATTGCTGGTGCTAGTGTGGCAGCAACAGCTTGCCCGTGTGGTACTGATATGATTCCACCTAATGTTTGTGTCATAGCATGAACTGCTCCTGCACTATCGCTACCATATGAAATACCAGCTAACATTGCTGACATTGCCATACCATAACGTGCTTCAATATCTTGGCCATTACCTACAGCACGTCTTAAATATTTTCCAGCATATTCGATAGCTAATAAAGCAGCTGCATCTGTTGTAGGCTGTGAATAATGACAAGTATAGCATTCAATTGCGTGACACAGTGCATCCATTCCTGTTCCTGCAGTTATTGCAGGAGGCATGCTAACATGTAATTCAGGATCAATAATTGCTCTATATGCTGCAATTAATGGACCACCTGTATTAAACTTAAATTCTCTTTCAGGGTCTTTAATAACAGCCCAAAGAGTCACTTCACTTCCAGTACCTGCAGTTGTTGGCACAGTTACTAATGGTGGAATTCTCTTAGTTAAAGGTTTTTTACCTTCTGCTGCTTCATATTCTACTACAGTTCCTTCTCCATCATGAGATGCTTCAACACCGATAGCCTTAGCAGTGTCCATTGAGCTTCCTCCACCAACTGCAATTAGACCATCACAATTTTCCTGATTATAAGTTTTTGTACCTTTAGCAACTACATTTAAATCTGGATCTGCTTGAACTCCATCATAAATAGCAAATGGGATATTTGCTTCAGATAAGCTTTTCTTAATTGGTTCAAGAAGTCCAGCATTAATTACACCTTGGTCTGCTACAATAAGTGGTTTAGATACTCCTAATTCTTGCACATCCTGATTAATGTCCTTGATAATACCTAACCCATGCTTAATTTTTGTTGGTAGTACAAATTCATTTTGTTGCATCTGCTCAAATCTTAACATTTTAAATGCCCCCTTAAATATATTTTTTACTTTTGAAATCTTCAAAAATATTTCTATAATATTTCAGAAAGATTAAGCTCTTTTAACTTTTCATCAGTTGGCTCTCCTTCTTCATTCCAACCACGATGATAATAATATTCTTGCAGCATAATCTTTTCATCTTCTTTTGTAAATTTATGACCTTTACCCGGACCATCAGGTAATGGTTCATAAAAACGTTTTGGTAACTTTTCATCTTTCTTTGTTAAGCCTTGCTTTAGGTTAAACACTCTACTAAGGTTCCAAATCCTTTCCCCTAATTTATATAGGCGTTCAGAACTCATATTTTCTCCTGTAGCGGCTTCATATAATGCTAGATAGCTTTCTTCAGAAATTCCAAATGTACCAAAATCACATTTTACAAAAGCATCTAAACCTGCAATGAAGTTTTGATCACTTGCTACAGTTTCTGCCTTTCCTCTTACCTGGAGTCTTTCATAAGTCTTACCATTAAAAGAAGCTCCACCTACTTCATAATCTATTGGAAAAGCTCTCTGGTGACATGCACCACGATCAGCAGTCATATAAGCAAGCCCCATTCCAGGTGTACTCCTAGGTCCCCAGGCAGGGATATCCATACCTTTTACATGTGAAGCTTTATCTTCTGCTTCTTTTCCAAGTTCAGCGGCTGCATTCTTTGTTCCTTGAGCTAATAATTTGCCTAGTTTTCCTTTTCGATTTGCAATCATTTCTAATACTTCTGGAACATTTTCTGAAGAACCGAAAGTAAGTTTAATACCATCATAATCTTCTGGCTTTAAAATGCCTTCTTCAAAGCATTCCATAGCAAAACCAATCACACTACCTGCTGACATTCCATCCATTCCAAGACTATCACATAAATATACTAGATAAGCTACTTCTTTTATATCAGATAACCCTAGATTAGTTCCCATTAAAGCAGCAGTTTCATACTCTACTATATCTGAAATTGTCCCTTTTCTTTTTCCTTCTCTTATAACTCCGACTTTACTACATCTAATAGGACAAGATGCACAACCAACATCTCTTAACCAAATCTTTTCTCGTTGTGCTGTATGAGCTAAACCATTAGGATTAAATGTTCCTTTTTGATAGTTTTTTACTGGTAATAGCCCCTCGCTATGGGCAAACCATAAAGCTGGTGCTGTTCCCGACTGTGTTAGTTCCTCTATCTCTTCAGATTCTTTTAATTCTTTGGATGCCATATCTATAGCTTCTTCGAATTTTTCATGATCATCAATCTTAACTACATTGGTACCCTTAAGAGCAAAAGCTTTCAGCTTTTTGCTACCCATAACCGCACCAATACCACCACGACCAGCATGACGATTATATTCACAAGAAACGAGAGAATAAGGAATCAAGTTTTCACCTGCTTGACCAATAGAAGCAATTTTAAGTGTTGAATCATTTTGATCTTCTTTAATCTTTTTATTTACTTCTAAACTATCTAGACCCCAATATTGATCTGCTTGTAGGAATTCTACATTGTCATTTTCGATATTAAGTACTACCGGCTCTTTTGAGATTCCTTTAACCACTAGTGCATCAAAGCCAGCATATTTAATTTCTTGACTTAAATGTCCACCATAATAAGAGTCTACATATCCACCTGTTAAAGGTGATGTAGATACAGCTACGCCTCTCATAGCAGGTGCGTCGGTGCCGGTTAAAGGTCCTCCAGCAAAAATAACTGGATTTTCTTCGCCATATGGATCAATATTATCGTGACTCTTGGTTTCATTATAAAGAAGCCACGTTGCTAATCCTTTACCACCAACAAATAGTTCACTTATTTCTTTGGAAACTTCCTTAACCCAGTAACTTTTATCACTCAGATTTACATATAGAACTTTATCCATAGCTCCGCCTCTTCTATTCAACATCGTCACCCCCTTTTCGTGAATCTTCAAAGAGTTTCAATGCTCCTGTAGGACAGTTTTTAACACAAACCGGATCTCCTCCACATAAGTCGCATTTTGAAGCCTTATTATCAACTAATACAATTACATCTTTTGGACAATATTCCATACACCGTCCACAACCGATACACTTATCTTCTTTGATAACTGGTATTTCATTTTCTCTTGTTATTGCTGAAACCGGACAAACTTTCTCACAAAAAGCATTTTCACATTGGTTACAAACAATTGGTTCTGTAACTAACCCATCCATTTGCTCTTCTAAACGAAGTCTTGCAAATCTAGGGTTATACCCACCTTGCAATTCCTTTGAACAAACTAATGTACAAATAGCACATCCCGTACATAAGTCAAACTCAGATACAAGTTTTTTTCGAGTCATGAGCTTCACCCTTTTATTTTTAAATTTATAAAGTTTTTGCTGAACAGACTGAATATATTGTACAATTTATATTAACTTCCTACAAGTTCAATATTCGCCATAAAGACTGATGAAATAAAATTAGCTTCTTATAGTTCTTTTTTTTTCACTTTTTTACTGCCATTTGTTTCACTTTATAATAGATATTGATTTTATCTATACAAGTTCTCACTTCTATCGATAATTTCAATGTAAATACGTATTACATTACAATTATGAATATAGTATGATAATTCAGAAGCCAGTTAAAATTGTTCTTACTTAAATTAGGAGGAATCTACATGAAAAAAGAAGTAAGTATTAAAAAAATCCGAAAAGATGCTGAAGAACTATTCAAGAGAGGGGAATTTTACTGTTCTGAAGCAATTGTAGCATCAATAAAAAGAAATTTCGATATAGACATGCCTGATGAAATGATTGCTATGGCTTCAGGTTTTCCTGTTGGAATTGGTAGGTCAAAGTGTGTTTGTGGGGCTATATCTGGAGGGGTTATGAGTATTGGATACTTTTTAGGACGTACAAAAGGGACAAACCCAAAAGATCCAAACAGTATAAATACCATGGAAGCTTGTCATGAATTACAAGAAAACTTTAGAAATAATCACAAAGTATTATGTTGTAGTGTGCTTACCAAAGGGATGGATATGTCCTCAGGTGAACATAAAGATCAATGTGTTTCATTTACTGGTGAAGTTTGTGAAAATGCTGCAAAAATTATCGTTAGAGAGTTGAATCTTACAAATACTGATAAATAGAGGTGTTTTCTATGATATTACAAAAAGTCCCTTCAGGTATATCAGGTTTAATGTTAGGTCTCGCAGCACTCGGTAATTTATTAGGAACTTTCAGTGAAAATATGAGATATTTTTTAGGGACTATTTCTGGAATGATTTTATTGATATTACTGTTAAAATTATTCTTGTTTCCAAAAATCACAAAAGAAGAGTTTCAAAATCCCGTTTTAGGTTCAGTTATGGCAACCTTTCCTATGGGGATAATGGTTCTTAGTACTTACTTGACTCCAATATTCTCTAATCTTGCTTTCTATATTTGGATATTTGGTTTAGTAATACATTCTATTTTAATTCTACTCTTTACTAAAATTCATATATTAAAGTTTGATATTAATAATGTATTTCCTAGCTATTTCGTTATATATGTTGGTATAGTAATAGCTAGTGTAACTGCAGCTTCGTTTAATTTAAACTCTTTTGGACAAGTGATTTTTTGGTTTGGATTTAGTATTTATCTCGTTTTATTACCAATAGTCATTTATAAACAATTTATTACAAAAGAAACTGTAGAAGCAATAAAACCTATTGCAATTATCTTTGCCGCTCCGGCTAGCTTATGTCTTGCAGGTTATTTCAGCGTTTTTCCTGAAAAAAATATTTTAATAGTAGGGTTTTTAGGAATGTTAGCTTTCTTTAACATTTTATATGCCCTTATTAAAATGCCAAAAATGTTAAAACTATCTTTTTATCCCAGTTTTTCAGCTTTTACATTTCCTTTTGTGATCAGTGCTATAGCTTTCAATCAAATGTCAAATTATTTACATGGTATTGGAATTAATATCCCGCTACTAGAACAAGTCCGCATCTTTTTAATTTTTTGGGCAACATTAATGGTCTCTTTAGTTTTCATAAAATATATCCAATTCTTCTATAAACATCTAGACTTTAGTACTAATACAGTTAAAGATATTTAGAAAAGAAATGCTCACCTTTTTGGTGCAGATCTCTAGTCTGTCTACCTTTAAGGAGAGCATTTTTTATAAATCAATTTTTCCTTTCTTTACAACAATCTAAGACTTGATTACCTTTTTCATCCACTACTCTTAAATTACATTGAGTACAATCTATTTTATTTTCCCTTTCTTTACATTTCTTAGCTAATTGACGAAGTTCCTGTTTCGTTATTTTTTGTTCTCCATCATGATCTTCATTTTTATTACAAGAAATTAGCAAATAATACTCCTTCAATTGTTTCACCTCTCAATCCATAAATCTAACTGTATCTAAATCCTCCTATATTATATGCAAAAAAAAGAAATGGGTTAATTCCCATTTCTTTTTATCATTACTCTTTAGGAATGAAATCATATATTTCGCCTGACTCCACACTATCTGCAATTTTTTCTAACCAACTGTAATACTTTTTGGAATGTTCTATTTTTTCTAAGTCTTTTTGGGCCTTATAGCTAACTTCCTGATCTTCACTCTTAGCTAGTTCTCTAAGCTTTGGCTCAGCATCTTTTATAACATCCATATTAACCTCATACTCTCGTCGCCACATAGGTACAAAGAAATTAACAAAGTTATTAAAGAAATCAGTCTCACCTTCATATAGATGTTTTCTAACACCTTTTTTCCAAACTTTTTTAACCATTTTATTTTTTTCTAGTCTCCGTACTCCTGTACTCATACTAGTTTTACTCATACCCATATAATCTCTTAATTCATCAAGGGTCAAAGGTTCTTCATTAAAGTACAAAATACCATATAACCTACCGATAGAAGGTGGCACTCCATATAAATCCATTGTTTTTGCCATTGCAACGCTTAATTCCGATCGTATCTGTTCAAGTTCTTCTTTTTGACTTTCATTAATCTCAGACAAATTTCCCACCTCTTTGTTATTATCACAATTTTTTTTACTCAATCTTCTATCAAATAAAAACTGTATAAAATGTTACTTTTATAATAATTAAAATAACGTTATTTTGCAAGCTTTTTTTGATAAGTTATTTAGAAAATCTAATCAAATTTAAGGTTAAGAGGTTATCTAAACTACTTATAGATATAAAAAGCCCATTCCTATGTCCATCACTAGTCTTTCGTGAAGCATAAATAATACCAAGTAGCTCCCCTTCACTATTAACTACTGGACTTCCGCTATGACCAGGATAAATCTTTGTATCAATTTCAATTATTGAAAGATAATCATTTATTTTATTTATATCTCTTATTTTACCTTTACTAGCTAGTACTCCTATGCCTCTAGGGTTTCCTACGACATAAACTTCTTTATCTGTATTTAAATTCTCAATTTTACCGTTATAGATATCTACATATGGTAATTCTCCATCACTTTCTATATCTAATAGTGCAAGATCGATACTAGAATTTGGTGAAATTTTTTTACCCTTTACTCGAGCTGTCGTTTCATTGCTTTCTCTAAAGTTAACTGTAATCTCCTTATCACCTTCAATAACATGACGATTAGTTAAAACTTTACCAGATGGATCAATGTTTACACCAGTCCCTGAAGTTTGACTTGTTATAAAATCAATATTATTTAAGTTTTCCCTAGCTATAATAGACACAACTGACTCTTTAACCTCCGCAATTGTTTGATTATCTCGTAAAGTTAAAGATTCAAAGTATGTAGTTATAGGGAATTTTGCAACAACCTTAAAAAAACTAGTGAATACTGTAATTACAAAAATGATTAATATAAAAGAAGCTATCCATCTCACATGTTTTTTCCTCTCAGCTTGTTCTTCTTCAAAAAGATTTTCTTCATCTAAATCTCCATAAAAAAAATTATCGTTTTGTTCTTTGTTATTCCCTTTTTTTCTTTTATTAATAAGTGTCACCACCAAAATGTAATTCAATAATAGATATTTTATTATTAAAAATAGTTCACTTTGGTATAATTTATCTTCAACATAATTTATACCAAAAAAAAAGTGAAATTATTCCACTCTTTTTTATACAATCAATTATAATTATTATTTGACTCTTCACTTTCTAAAGTTTCTTCTTTATATTTTGAGAAATCTTCTTCTGACTTAATTTCTTCTATAACTTCCTCATCTACACCAGGTAAATTATCCTCCTGTGGATATTCATATTGCTCCCCGCGTCGTTTTGCCTGTTTTCGCAGATTAGATACCCAAAATCCTCCACGAAAATGCTGTGGATCATAGGAAATAACAAAAGCTTCAGGATCAAAGGCAATCACATTATTATAAAGTTCCTTTTGATCCTTTCTAGAAGTTAAAATCTCCATAACAAGTCTTTCTCCATCCCTACCATTTGCTATCCACTCTGTCACTCCATAACCTTTTTCTCTTAACATCTCAGAAAAGGAATAGTCAGTATATTTGCTAATAACTTTCACAGTTATATAACCTAAAGCTAATTTTTCCTCAATTTTTGTACCTACAACAACACCTAATGCAAAGCCACCAGCATAAGCAAATAAATTTTGAATTTCATCTAAATTATCTAAAACTAATCCTAATCCAAGTACGTATATAAACGTTTCAAATGAGCTTATTACAGCAGCTGAATATCTTTGTCCCTTTAAAGTAAATAACATTCGTATAGTTGACAAAGAAACATAAACCACATTTATTATTAATATAATTAGTACCATTTCCATATCTATCACCACTCTATTTACGTTTCTTTTAGACCAGTCCCAGTTAAAGGTACTACTAAGTTAAATTCCTGATTTTCTGGCCTTGTTGCAAATTTCACTGCACCTGCAACTCCTACTGCAGCTGTATTTTCAACAAAAATACCACTATAACCCAATTCTTTTTTAGCTTTTGCAATATCTTCCTCGCTTACAATTATAATCTCACCATTACTTTCATTAATAGCTGATATCATTTCTTTTTTTCTAGCTGGATTTTCGACAGCTATTCCTTTAGCAGAAGTCGGTTTATATCTATTGACTTCTATTTTATTATATTCATTATATAATGGGCAACAATTTTCACTTTGTACTGCAATTATTTTAGGTAAATGATCTTGTGTGAGTTCTTTAAACCCTTTATATATTCCTAAAAGAAGGGTACCATTACCTGCTGGTAAAACAATTGCTTCTGGTAATCCTACTTGCTCAAAAATTTCTTTCGAGATTGTTTTAGTACCTTCAAAGAATAATGGGTTATATACATGTGAAGCATAGTACTGACTTTTACATGCTTCTTTGATAGCTCTAGAAGTATTCTCCCGATTTCCTGGTATCTTAACAATTTCTGCCCCATAAGAAGAAATTTGTTGTGTCTTTCCTTGAGGGGTGTTTTCAGGTAGATAAATATGACATTTTATATTTGCAGCTGCTGAGTATGCAGCTATAGAAGCACCTGCATTCCCCGAAGAATCTTCGACTATTTCTGTAACTTGAAAGTCTTTCAATGTACTAACAAGAGTTTTTGCTCCTCTATCTTTAAAAGAACCACTGGGCATATAATAATCTAATTTTAACTTTAAATTAATGCCTTCAATACACTTTTCAATTATCGGAGTCTTAGATTCTCCCAAACTAATTAATTCTATTTTATTTTTTATGGTTGATCCACAATAATCAAAAAGTCCACCACATTCACATTTATATTCTAAACTATTTATAGGATAAGTTTTGTTACATTCTAAACAAATTCTTTGCATAAAAACCCTCCCTAAAACAGGTATTTGGCTATTAAAAAGAAACCCCCCAAAAAAGGGGGGGGAAACTTACCAGTTTTGGTCAACAAGTTCAAAGTGAGCTTTTGGATGATTACAAGCTGGACACTTTTCTGGAGCCTTCGGACCTTCACATCTAAAGCCACAGTTGCCACATCTCCATGTAACTTTTTCATCTTTTTCAAAAACTTTATTCTCTTGTATGTTTTTCATTAATTTCATAAATCGATCTTCATGATATTGTTCTGCAACAGCAATATTTTCAAAAACTCGAGCTATTTCATTAAAACCCTCTTCTTTTGCAACTTTTGCAAATTCAGGATACATTTCTGTATGTTCATGATTCTCCCCATTAGCAGCTTCTTTTAGATTTTCTTCTGTAGTACCTATAACTCCTGCAGGAAAGGTTGCTTGAATTTCAGCCTCTCCGCCCTCTAAAAACTTAAATAATCGCTTAGCATGCTCTTTTTCATGATTTGCTGTTTCTTCAAATATTTTAGATATTTGAACAAACCCTTCTTTTTTAGCCTGACTTGAGAAATAAGTATACTTATTTCTTGCTTGTGATTCTCCAATAAAAGCAGTTAAAATGTTTTTTTCTGTTTTTGTTCCTTTTAAGGACATAGTTTGCCCCTCCCTTTTCTTTATTTTTCTCTTAACTATATTTAGACATACTTCGATGAAAATCCTGCTAAACAAATGATATTAATAAAAATTATTATTAATGCATAATCGTAAAATCAAATTGAACTAAATAAATAACTCCATAGTGCACCCAACTGTAATATAATTAATTCGCCAAAAAACTAATTACAGGAAGGGGGCCACTATGGATCACTTTAATGATACACCAACTCCCGCAATAATAAACACCTAAATGATTTCGAACGAGGAAAAATTGAGTTACTACATAAACAAGGCTAAAGCCCTGGACGAGGCGTTCTTAGAACAGTGTAGTGTTCTATTGGAGTAACAATTTTTATATTACAGTTGGAAACTAGTTCAATTTAATATTGCAATTTAGCAATTATTATTAATATCATTCAAGTAATTTGCTTTCTTACATTAGATATAATTAGTTTTAAACTAACATATACAAGTATAAATGCTACATAAGCATTCAAAAAAGCACCAACTATGAAATTATAAGTAAATAATACCAAAATTTAAATTATCCCAAAACCAAAGAAATTTGATAAAATATACGCAATAGCTTCTATTGCACTAAATTAATAGGGATAAAAGAAAGTAGTGAACTAATACCTATCACAGGTATAAAGTGCCAAAATAGCTATGGCTATCCCTAAGGCAATTTTTGGGGTACTTAGGTTCAATCTAACCCTCTCGGATAATCTTTGTATCGATTTTTTAATTTTGATAACATTTTTTTTAACACCAACTCTATTGACTAATTTCGACTTGCTTTATATGATATTAAAGAATCCATTAATAAAATCACCATTTCATTTATGGTTTACAAAAAATTTACGTTCAGATCAGCTTCTTTTTTTAACTCTGGTACATTTATCATAAAATTGATAAAATGTACCTACATGATCCTAACCCAAATAAATTACATAAAAGGAGGGATTATTATCCCTAGTACAAATAATAAATCCAGGTCTAAAAAAGAAAATAGTAAAAATAAAATGAAAAAAATCAAAATAGCACCAATTGGTTTTTTAAAATTAGCTCTGCTAGCATCTGTAGCAATGATACTCTTAATTGGTGGAGCAGGTTTTGGAATGGTGGTAGGAGCACTTCAAACAGTCCCTGAATTCAATCCAGATCAGTTACAAGCAACTGTGCCTTCTGTTATCAAGGATGCAGAAGGAAACGAAATCACTAGATTAGATAGAGAACATCAACGTGAAGAAATTTCTATAGATAGAGTACCAGATCACGTAGTTAATGCTTTTATTGCTATTGAAGATGCACGTTTTTATGAACATTTTGGATTTGATACAAGAGGGATTTCAAGAGCTGCAATCAATAACATTAAACAAACCGGTAATCCTTTTCAAGGAAGCCAAGGTGGAAGTACAATAACACAACAACTTGTTAAAAATACTTTTTTATCTCCAAAAAGGCTCTTAGAAAGAAAAATTCATGAAGCATGGCTTTCACTCCATGTTGAAAGGATCTATACAAAAAACGAAATCATGGAGTTTTATTTAAATTACGCAACCTATTTTAACCATAATGCTTATGGAATACAAGCTGCAAGTAATTTCTATTTTGACAAAGATGTTAGTGAATTAACTGTTGAAGAAGGTGCCTTATTAGCAGGTATTATAAGACACCCTTCTAGGCTTTCACCACATGAAAACCCTGATTTAGCAAAGGACCGTCAACAAACGGTACTTCATGCTATGAAAGAATATGACTTTTTATCTGAATACGAATATGAAGAAGCTATAAATCGCGAGTTAGAAGAAATGTTAGCTGATATACCAGAACGTGAGTATCCATACCCACATTTTGTTGATTATGTGTTAAACAATGAGGCTAAGCCCATATTAAGAAATCTTATAGAAACATCTGATGATCTACCTGAAAATGTACAAAATGCAGATGATCTTCTCTATCACCAAGGACTGACTATTCACACAACATTAGATAGAGAATTGCAAGCACATAATGAAAGTATTTTTGATGACCCTAGTAATTTCCCAGCTTCTTATGAGGACGAGCATGGTGTCATACAGCCCCAAGGTGCAGTAGTTGTCTCCGATCCAACTACTGGGGAAGTTCGTTCAATTGTTGGGGGACGAAACTATGGCTATAATAATATGTTAAATAGAGTCACCAGTTCACGCTCACCTGGGTCTGCATTGAAACCAATTAATATATATGCACCTGCATTAGAAGAAGGTATAATTACACCTGGAACTATCATTGACGATGCACCAGCACTTTGGGGAAATTGGGGACCAGAAAACTTTACTAATACTTTTAGGGGATTAACAACTATTAGAGATTCTCTAGTAAATTCTTTAAATGTACCAGCAGTTAAGATCTATAACGATAAACTAAACAGAGATTTAGGTATGGATTATGCTGAAAAATTTGGTATAACTACTATAACAGATACTGATCGAACATATCAGTCCGCTGCATTGGGTGGACTTGATCGAGGTGTTAGACCTTTTGAACTAACAGAAGCATACGGAACATTAGCTAATGATGGTATAAAAGTTGAACATCACACTATTACTAAGATTGAAGATCGTCATGGTAATACTATATATGATAAGGAGCCAAATTATGATGTAGTGGTTTCAGAAGAAACAGCTTGGATAATTAACAATATGTTACAAGATGTAATTGATTACGGAACTGCCAGAATGCTTAATTTAGACTTTCCGGCAGCAGCTAAAACAGGAACTTCGCAAGATGTACGTGATGCCTGGTTAGTAGGTTACACACCCGATCTAGTAACTACATTATGGTTAGGTGATGATCACAATACATCTGCTGTACAAAATAGATCTTATTATTTAGGTAACATCATTGAAAGGGTCATGAATTATGCAGTTGATGAAAATCCTTCAGATTTTCATCAGCCTGCCGGTATTAGTGGTCCAATTGCAATAAGTACTAAATCAGGAAAGCTTGCTTCGGACATAACTCCTAATGAGTACATTAGTTATGAGTACTTCCCAGAAGGAGAAGTACCAACCAAAGAATGTAATGCATTTATAGAAGTTGAAGTTTGTACTGCACCACATCCAGAAAACGCAAACGAAGAGGTGTTACTAGCAAGTGAAGATTGTCCTTCTGAATTAGTAGAAACACAAGTTTTCTTAGATAGAAGTAAGCCTGAAGTTACTGATAGTCGGTGGTCTCACGGAGCTGGGCGCTCTACATCTGATGCTTCACTAATGCCACCAAAAGAGGTGTGTGAATACCATGAAGATGATAACGGAAATGGATTCTTTGATTGGTTAGATAGAGATGATGATGAAGATGAAGATGAAGATGAAGATGAAGAAAAGGAAGAAGATCAAGATGATGATGAAGATGATAACGAAATAGAGAAAGAAGATAATGATGACGAAGGTGATAAAGAAGATAATGATGATAATGAAGTTGAAGAAGATGATGAAGAAAACAATAATGACAACGAATAGGTAATATAAAATTAAAGGATCTTAACTGAACCCTGTCAACTAGATAGTAGAAAAAATTAAATGATAGGTATCATTTAATTTTAGTTACTTTCATTTTATTATCAATTGTTTGTTTACTTTCGGTTACAAAACAAGCAATTGATAATAAAACATACAACACAGATCTATGTTACCAAAAAAATCCTTTTTATTCCATCAACACCTTTTTTAAAACTCCGGCTTTTAGGTCCCAAGAGATGGATAAAATATGACAAATAAAAACGGCCAGGCTTTAACCTGGCGTTTTTATTTGTCATATTTTAATCAAGAGCATCCTGTGCAGCTTCTTTGATACCTACGCTTGAGTCAGTAGCTCCACTTACAGAGTCAACTTCAGTAGATTGTTCTTCTACAATTCGCTCAGGAATTTGATTAAAAGCTTCATCGGAAATGCCATCACTTTCATTATGCTCAACAATTTCTACATTCAAAACTTCATCACCTGATACCTCAACCTCTACTTCTAGGTTGTCCAAATTCGTTGTTTTCACCAACTATTTGAGAATCATTAATCCATATAATACATACCACCGTATTGTTCAAATACTGCATCAGCTAAAACGTCACGTCTTGCATCTTCATGAACAGCAGGCATTTTTTCTAATAGAGTGACATCTACACCTTCTTCAGCAGCAGATACGGCTGCGGCTAAACCCGCTCCACCTCCTCCAACTACCACTACGTCACTTTCAAATTCTTCAGTGGTTACATCATCTGTTCCACATCCCACTGTAACCCCTAATAAGTTCTTAGATAAGGATATTAACTTGATTTAAAATTTGTGCAACTTGATAATTTTCATCCTCACTGACTATTTCTCCACTTCTTTCCCAGCCAATAAATTCTTACCTTTCGATCCATAGGTGAAATCAATTTCAGCATTTTGTGAAGCCTCTTCATCTTCAATTTCTCTAGCACCTTCAGGAGTAGCTTGTATCTCTACTTCATGATCTACTGATGCACAACCTGTTATGAAAAATGTTAAACTTGATATTATTACTAAATAAGCTAATCTTTCCCCTAGGATTTAATCCACCTCACTCTTAAAAATTAAACGCAAAATCTAAATCTTTTCTCCGTAAGGGTGCATTTCAAAATCCCTTTATAATAGGATGAAGTCACAGTGAAAAACTACTGTGACTTTAGATGTAAAAAGCATTGTCTACATAAGAGGAGCATAACTGTTTGTCTCGATTTTTAAATATCAAGTTTCATATCGCCTGAGTTTATATACCCCTTCTTTCTCATTAACTCAGATATTATGAGAGCAATTATAGCCGGAAAAATAAAATGAAAAGCAAACATTCTAAAATATATTTCAAATGTCTGAAATCCTTGACCTTCCATAGCTGCTATAGTCCCAAATTGACCAACAAAGCCACTTGTTCCCATCCCTGCTCCTTCTTTAGTATTTTCCATTCGAAATATTGTCGTTACAAATGGGCCTAAAATAGCAGAAGTTAATGTAGGTGGAATCAATATTAAAGGATTCTTTACTATATTAGGTATTTGAAGCATCGATGTCCCAATTCCTTGAGCTAATAACCCACCAATTTTATTTTCCCGATAACTACTAACTGCAAACCCAATCATTTGCGAAGCACATCCTACAGCAGCTGCCCCTGCAGCAATTCCGCTTAAATCCAGCATAATAGCTAATGCAGCACTACTTACAGGGAAAGTTAATAATAACCCCATTGAAACTGCAATGATTGCCCCCATCGGGATAGGATGTAATTCAGTGGCGTATATAAGGAAATCACCTATCACTTCACTCATTAAAAAGTCCAACATTGGACCTACTCTACTTCCTATATAAGTACCAGTAATAATAGTTACAGCAGGTGTTAAAACTATATCAATCTTCGTTTCCTTTGATACAAGTTTTCCTAATTCAGCACCAACTACAGCACCTAAGAAAGCACCTGCTGGTCCTCCCACTTCAGCTCCTGCCATTCCACTAATAGCAGAAGAAAATATGACTAAAGGAGGAGCATTTAAGCCATATGCAACAGCTACCCCAATTGCTGGACCGGTCATATCATTTGCTATTGGCCAAACTGTTTCTATAAAGAATGCTATCCCTAATTTATCACCTAATTCACGTAATATAAGACCAACTATTAAAGAACCAAATAACCCTAAGGCCATGTGGCCAAGGGCATCTATACCATATCTACGTATAGAAATTTCAATATCTTTTCTCTTTAAATAATTGGTTATTTGCTTAATCATTATCTACACTCCTATAAATATAATAACTCACCTTTCATCACAGTTATAGCTTTTCCTGATATATAAACCCGTTCTTTTAAGTCTTTATCTGATTCAATTCTAACTCTTAATTCTCCTCCGCGATCAGAGTCTTGATAGGCTAAAAATTGTGATTTATTTAATTTGTTTTTCCAATAATATGCTAGATTACAATGTGCTGATCCAGTCACAGGATCTTCATCTATACCAACAGCTGGAGCAAAAAATCTAGAGACAAAATCATATGGTGAAGTTCTACTTTTACTAGTTACAATAACACCTCTATCTGTTATTTCAGATAGTAATTTAAAATCAGGTGCAATTTCTCCTAGTTTTTTTTCAGATACAACTTCTACTAGATAGTCAAAACTATTCTTACCAATATAATTTACTGCTTCATGATTAATCCTTAAAGCTTTTATTAAATCATCCAAGTCATTTAGTGGTTCATCTTTTTCAACAGGGAAACTAATTTCAATATAATCATTATTTTTCCCAGTTAAACTTGCTGTAAGAGATCCACTTTTAGTTTTAAACTTTACATTTTTCTTATTAACATGTCTTTCAGAAAATAATACATGTGCCGCTGCTAATGTTGCATGACCACATAAATCTACTTCCATTTTGGGTGTAAACCATCGAAGATTATATGTTTCACCATCATATGTTACAAAAGCTGTTTCAGATAAGTTCATCTCTTGAGCAACTTTTTGCATCCAAGCTTCATTACCTTCATTTTCTAATAAACAAATTGCTGCCGGATTACCCGAAAAAGGCTTTTCAGCAAAAGCATCCACCTGATACACAGGCACCGAAATCATAATGGACCCTCCAGATAAATATTTATTATTAAAATTAAAATAAGGCCCTCTTCTTATAGCTAAACCAGTTTATTATAAACTATTCTTTTTTAGTAAAAATTATCCTTCTTTTTCAAAGAGCTTTTGCTGATTCTTTTATTAGGAAACTTGACACTCCACACGCCAGATTGTCTAACAATTAATCAGAAAATATTACAAAAAAGATGATATTAGCCATCGCTGTCGAATTTATTATAGGGCAGTAGTCGATAGCAAATAGAGTTTCTTGGTAGACTTGAAATAGTAAATGATATAAATAACCAGAGTCAATTATCAAATATGGTAACAAAAATAAGGAGTAGATTCAGTGATCAAAAAATTATAACATTAGCAGATACTGGGTATTTTAATATGTCTGAAATCTAGCAGCAGTAGATGAAAACACAGAAATATTAATTAAAAACAAAGTCAGGTTTTGAAAAGACGAATTTTCAATATGACAAATCAAAAGATATTTATAGATGTCCTTTGGGTTATCCACTAGAGTTAAATGGAACAGCAAAAGCGGGACGAATTATAGCAAGATTTAAAGATGAAGAGTTTATAGATAAAGTACATGAGAATACCATTAGGAAGAAAGATCTCTACAAACTTAGGAGCTCTGTTCTATTTTTTGATTAGAAAATATCTTTCTTCGGTATCTTGGGCAGAAAACAAAATGATAATTAATTAAAGATACGGTTGTTCTTCTATATTCTTGTTTCATATGATTTGATTGTATATGCTTTTGCTTTATGCTACATCTGTAAGTTTTCCAGTTTGTTCAAAACCTCACCCCTTTCTCTTTCTAACTTATTATAAGAAAACTGGCCATAAGGCCAGCCTCATTGTCCTAGATTTGTTATATTTAATTTTACTGGCTTTTTAGGCATATTATAAGTTTGTAAGTAATTCTTAGTTGTTTCTATGTTACTATGGCCTAATTTTCTTTGAACTAAACGAATATCTTCTGAGTCTTTAAAGCAATTAATAGCAAAAGTATGCCTTAATAGTGATGGGGTGATTTGACGTTGCAGTATTGCTCGTTTTCCGTATCTTTTTAACACATTAATTATATATTGACCTGACAACTGTTTTCCATTAGGTGTAGAAAACAAAAAACTGTTTCCATTAAGTTTATAATTAAGTGCATTGAACCATTTCTCAAATAATACTATATCTGTATTATTTAAGGAAAGTGCTCGGCGCTTTCCACCACGACTTTTTTCTACAATAATTCGCTTGGAATGAAGATCTACATCCCCCCAGCGAATTTCAGTTAATTCATAAACTCGTAAACCATAATTTAGCATCATACGAATTAATAGAAAATCTCGTACACCATTAGGTTCTCTTGTATCTGGTTGTTGTAGGAGCCAACAAGCTTCATCTTGAGTTAAAATTGCTGATAATCCACAAATCACTTTGATTTCCCCCTAAGCTAAGTTCTATATTTAATGGTACTTTACTATATTTGCTATCAATTAAAAAATTCCTCCAAAATTATCTAATTTTTTGCAGGAATTTTACGAAGCCAATCGAACATGTATGTGTATTATAGGTGGAATCTTGTTGAAGGAGGGCAAAAAATGAACACAAAAATTAAGTTAGGGAACCATGTAGTTATATCAGCTTGGCTTGCAATCTTTGTTTTATTTAGTTATCGTGCAACATTCTCTGTACTCTTAGAACCTATGGAACACTCTACAGGTTGGAGTGCTGGAGAATTATCATTGGGTTACTCACTTATGATGAGTATCTATGCAATCACTGCATTTTTAAGTGGATTTATTATTGATCGGGGGGGACTAAACCAGCGTATATTATTGGTGCCATTTTTGCTTCATTAGGTTTTTTTATTACAAGCCATGTAATTAGTTACATGCAATATTTAGTTTTTTATTCTATTTTAGCTGGCATTAGAACAGGTATGTTATGGGTTTCATCGACTGTTTCTGTAAGAAAATGGTATGAAGGGTAATCTTATGCCACAATGTGGGGAATCGCCTTTACTAGAGCACCCGCTGCACAAGTTTTATTAAGCTTAGGTGTTGAGAGTATTTTAGAAGAGATGAATTGAAGAATTGCAATGCAAGGTTTATCAGTTGTTGTTTTAGTTGCATTATTAATTGCTGGTTTTCTAGCTAAGAAAAATCCAGAACACTACGGTCTTACCCCTTTTGGGGACACCAGTATTAAAAATGACAATCAGAGTACATGGGATATGAAAGAAGCTTTTACTAAACCTGCTATTTGGGGAGTAATTGGTGCTTTTTTAACTGCTATGATCGGTGAATTTCTATTTGGACACAAGTAGTAAGATTTTTTGTGGTTGATATAGGATTAGACACAGCGACCGCTACTAATCTATATATAATTACAGGTCTAGCAGGTCTTGTTACTATGCACTTATGGGGGTAATAGCCGATAAATCGTGACTAAAGTTGATCACGAAGCGAAAGGGAGAAAATATCTATTAATCTTTGCTCCAATAGTTGGGGTAATAGCTTGCTTAATGTCATTACTGATAAATCAAAGTATTATATGGGGAGCAATAGCTTCTGTTCTATTTGCAATCTACTGGACAATTGAACCTGGTGGTGCAGCTGGCTATACTGGAGCAATATATGGTCAAAAGTCATTAGGTAAAATTTAGGGATTTGCTACTTTAATAGTAATGGGAGTTGGGCCAGCTACAGGGGGAGCTTTATGGGTGGTTACTTGTATGACTTATTTAGAAGCTATAATTATTCTATTGGTTTCGCTTTAGGATCCTTTATAATATCTGCTTTGTTAGCATCTATATTACCTTTAGAAGAAAAGAAAAATTAATCACGAATAAATACCCATTGTTTATCATTACTATGTTTAGATGAATACCGATAATCATCAGCAGTGAATTTTTTTAATTCATGTGGATCTTGTATACCTTTTTTTACAATATATCTTACCATTTTTCCACGAGCCTTTTTAGCTGAAAATCCAATAACTCGATATTGGCCCTTTTTAAAATCTTTAAATACTGGGGTTACAACATTTCCTTGTATTTTTTCAGTGTTTAACACACCAAAATATTCTTTAGAAGCTAAATTAACCAAGAATTTATGATGACTTTGTTCAACTAATTCAGTTAATCTATTTGTGATCTTTATTTGCCAAAATTCATATAAGTTTTTATATCCATTTAGTTTAAGTTTAATAGACATTTCTAAACGATATGGTTGAATTATATCTAAGGGTTTTAAAAGACCATAAAGTCCTGAAATTATACGTAAATTCCTTTGAGAAAACTCTAATTCTTGATCGTTAAAGTCTTCAGGATAAATTTCCTTATATACACTACCTTGATATGTAAAAAGAGCTTGCTTTCCATCATCTAAGTTGGGAGCTTTTTTAAAGGTTTGAAATCTATTATAATTTAGTTTTGCTAGTTCATCACTTATACCCATCAAGCTAGCCAGTTCTTTAGAGTCATATTCTCTTAATTCTTTTATTAATTCAAAAGCATCATCATGAAAATCAGGTTCTGTCTTCATAGTCTCATATTTTGAGTCAAAATCCATTGTTTTACTAGGAGATATTAGAACTATCATCATTCTTCCTCCTTACATCTTTTTCTCTATCATAATAAACTAAATATTGATCTAATTCTTTACTTTTTTTTATTACTTCTGAATGATTAAAATCCCCTTTTTCATAGACAAGTTCTTCTAATTCTTTACGCAGATCTTCTATGTATTGTAATAAAGTATTTCTATCCACTACTAGGCCTCCTTATATTTTATACAAAAAAGAACCCTTTAATTGAATTACATTATAACAGATAATAGGCTAAATGCCCAACTTTACCTTTAGTACTACAAGTACTTGTTAATTTATAATACCAGATGAAGGAAAAAGCTTTTTAGGTATTGAATATTTTAGAGATACTAGTATATACCTATTAAAAGGAGGTAGCCTGTTGTGATAAAAGGTGAATTATTAGAAACTCTTCAAGAAGCTGCCCATATTCAAAGGTGGAATGATCATTTACGACCACATAATTTTGTTGAACTAGATAAACAAGCTCACAAAATGGTTCTAGCTTACGTTATAGGGAAATATGAAGAAAAAGAAAGAGGGGCTCAAATTAATTGGTGTAAGTTAATAGAAGGTGGAATTTTTGAATTTTTACAAAGAATAGTGCTAACAGATATTAAGCCACCTATTTTCCATAAACTTATGCAAGAAAGCGGAGAAGAACTTAATTATTGGGTTTTAGACCAGTTATCAAACACATTAAAGCCTGTCGCTGGTGATTTCAAAGAAAATTTTAAAAGTTATTTGTTAAATAATGATTTTTCCTTTGAAAAGAAAATTTTAAGAGCATCACATTATCTAGCTTCAGAATGGGAATTTAATATTATTTATAAATACAATGAACATCTATATGGAATAGATGAAACAAAAACTAAAATTGAAAATGAGCTTGAAGATCATTTTGATCTAATCGGGGTTCAAAAACTAGGTCTAAGAAAAAAGTCTTATAATTTTATAGATTTAGTTGGTCAGCTACGTTTTCAAAAACGTTGGGCTCACTCACCTAGAGTTCCAGAAACTTCTGTATTAGGACACATGCTAATAGTTGCTATATTTGCTTATCTAATATCATTAGAGTTATCAGCCTGTAACAAAAGAAAATATAATAATTTCTTCATAGGTTTATTTCATGATCTACCCGAAGTGATGACTAGAGATATCATCTCACCAGTTAAAAGATCTGTTAAAGGATTAGACTCTTTGATAAAAGATATAGAAGAGCGCCAGTTAGAAGAAAGGATCTATCCCCTCCTCCCTCGTAACTGGCACAGTGAGATTAAATATTTTCTAGATAATGAGTTTACTAATAAGGTACTGATCCAAAATGAAGTAGAACACGTCTCAACAGATCAATTAGTTAGATACTATAATCAAGATGAGTTTTCCCCTGCAGATGGAGAATTAATTAAAGTATGTGATGAGTTAGCAGCTTATATTGAAGCTTCTCTATCTATTTCTCACGGTATCACTTCTAAACCATTAGAAGAAGCTAGAAAATCACTATACTATAAGTATCAAAAACAAACTTTTGCAGGAATTGATCTCACAACTTTATTTGATTACTTTCATTATAAAAGCTGAATCAATTTCCCACCTAACAAGTCTGCTGTCTGTGGGTCGCATGTTGTAATTATTAACTGTTTTTCTTTAGAAAAATGTTGTAACATTTCTGCAGCTTGTTGTTTTCTATATGGGTCTAAATCAACAAGAGGATCATCCATTATTAAAAAACCTGACATTTGTTTTAATATTTGTTCAGCCATAGCAAGCCTAATAGCTAAAGATAAGCCTTGATTAGTACCTGTTGATAGGTAATCTACAGGTACTTTTTCATCTTGTTTAGATTTTTTTAGCTCATTTGGTATAACATACTCCATTTGTCCTAATTCATATTGATAATTAGTAACAGGTGATAAATAATTATTTAATGATTCTCTAAGTGGAGTAAAGGTTTCTCTATCTAGCTCTGTTAATAGGTTTTGTAGCTCTTTTTCTATGTCTAATAAAGCCCTTGCCCTTTCTTCTAGTTTTTCAAAAGCTTTTCTTGCTTCTAATAATTCTTCTTGTAATTCTTCAACTGATTTCTCTGGGAGATCTCTTTCAAGTTTAGCTCTTTTTTCCTTTAAATTATAAGTCTTTCTTACAAATTCTTCTCTTTGGCTTCTTATATCTGTAAGTGTTTTAAAAAACTCATCTGTTGATTGATAATCTTCAGGTAATTCTGCAAGCTGTTCTAATTCCTGATATATTTTTCTTTCTTTGTACTTAAGTTCACCAAGTTCATCGAACAATTTATCATGACTTTCATACTTTGCTTTCCACTTTTCTATTTTTCCTTTCAATTCATTTCTCTCTGAATCTAATTTTTGCCTTTCTAGTTTCTTGTTATTTAATTCATCATTTATCTCTTCAACCGTTCTAATCTCTTGTAAATCTGTCTCACTATCATTTAAATTTGTTTTTAATTTCTCATACTTTTCTTCAAAGTCAAGTCCAAGCAAGCTTTCAAGTTTTGTTTGTATTTGTTGTAGTTTAGAATTTAATTCTTCCTTTGTTTTTATTAATTCCTTTGCTTTATCAATAGTTTCGACCCCTAAGTTTGCTAAGCTTTCATTTAATTGTCTTTCTCTTTCTGTTACATCCTTTACTAACTTTTCACCTTCTTCTTCTCCTGATTGTACTTCAAGACACCATTCATCACACTCAAGTCTAATCTTACCTTCTCCTGTAAAACGAGTGCTATCATTAATTTCTTTAGTATAACTTTCACCATACCCTGGAGTAACAGTTATTTGGATAGGTGTCTCTGTTGAAAATTGTGCAGAAAGTTTCATACCAGCTAATTGTGCTTTTAAGGCAGAGATATTTCTATCTAGATTATCTAAATGTTCGATTTTCTCTTTTGATAAATGTTTATAGTTATCTAATTTTACTTGTAATTCGTTTCTTTTTGTTATGAGGGGGCTGGTTTTATCTAAAGTTTCCTTTATTTGTTTAATTCTTTGACCTTCTTTTGCCTTAATGAGTTCTTGTTCTAATTCTTTAATTCTCTCATCAATTTCCTTTATTTCTTCATTCTTTTCATTGTACTTTTCTTCTGTTTTTGGCCATTCGAAAGTAGCTGTCTTTAATTGGGAAATTTTTAATTCTTCTTCATTCAATTTTGGAGAAAGTTCACCACGTTTTCTAATATCTTGTTCTATCATCGCCATATTAGTCTCTTGTTTATATAACTCTTGTTGTTTATTAGTTAAAACAGACAGTTCTTCCATAACAGAGCTGAGTTCTTCTTCCATATTTTTAGTTTTCTCAAGCTCTTTTTTTAGACTTTCTACTCGATAATAAGCTTGTAAAAGTTTTCCAATGTTTTTAAGGTAAGGATTATTAACTCCTCTATTAGGATCTTTTGGACCACATCTATCTAAATCAAAATTACTAAGTAAAGCTTTTTTTTCTTGTTCTAACTCTCTTTGAAATTTTTCTACAGATACTCCTCCCTGATGATAAACAAAGTTTCTCAAAGTTTCACTTACAGTTTCAGTAGCTTCTGGTGTATTATCAAGAGTTTTTAATGTATGGTTAATCTCATCTTGACGAGTAAAAAGAATGCTTTCATATGTTTTTTTACCATACCTCAACAACTCACTCATCTTTTTTGTAACACTTGTTTCTTTTGTTAACTCTCCTTCTTGGCTAATTAAGCGTACATTATCATCTTGTTTAGATAAACCCCAATGTCTTTCTAGATAATAGTTCTTATCATTCCAACTATTAAATGATAACGATACTCGTATGATATCACCATTTGGATAGGGAAAGAACTTTTTTAGGTACTGACTCCATTCAACACTACGTCTATTTGGAGAGCCTAATACTAAAACAGAATAAAGTGCATTTATTATCGTACTCTTACCCGCTTCATTGGGTCCATAAATAACATTCAAATTAGACGAAAAATCCCAGCTACCTTCACTTACCCCTCCAAAAGGGTGTAATTTCACCTCTTTTAATTTCATTCTCTAACCCTCCCAATGAGCTCATCAGCCAACTGCAATGCAGTTCTATCATCTTTTTCTGCAAGTCTATTTAATAACATATATGGAAACGACCCTTCAGAAAATTCATCTGCTATACTCTCTTTTGTAACTTCAAATTGTAAGTTATCTAAATTTACATCTAAGTGTAGCGCCTTTGTTCGAAGATTTTCTATACTAGCTGTAAGCTCTCGATATTCCTCTCTAGAAATGGCTCCAGTTATATTGATCTTAAGTAATAATTTTTCTGAGGGACTATCAGTTATATTATTAAGATTTATTTCTTCTATTTCTTCAACTTTGTCTATTTCTAAATCTAACTCTTTAAACCTAAACTCACCAGTTTCAATACATTGTGAAGTTATCCTGTCTTCATTAAAAGTAGTTAATCTAGCATAACCAGGGTGATTACAATCAAACCCATCAGGTTCTGAAGTTCCTGCATAAGAAAAACCTACAGACGATAGGTCTACTATACTTTTTTCTGGATAAGGTAGATGAGTATGTCCTAAAAAGATATGATCTAATTTTGTTTTTCGTATTTCTTCTTCACTCATTGGAAAATACCGTTCATCAAAATCAGGCGATATACCCTTTACTGAACCATGAGCAATTCCTAAATGCCATAAATCATTAGATCTAGTATGTTCTTCAATCCATCCTATTTTGTTTTCACAAGACCATTTATCATTACAAGGCGCTGGATACAATACTATATTAAGTCCAAATTCCTCTAAGGAATATGGTTCTAAATCTTTTAATACCAAAACATGTTCTGGAGTATGTTCCATAAAGGTATTCCATAAATTACTTTCAGAATGGAAATAATCGTGATTTCCAGGTAAAACTACAACACACCCATTAAACTCTGATAATATGCGTACAGTTTCTATAACTCGTTTATTTGAAACATTAGGACGATGAAATAAATCACCAGCTATTATAAATAAATGACACTTTTCTTCATTAGCTATAGTTACTAGTTTTTGTAAATTATCAAACCTTGCTTGTCTAAGCTGATTTCGTAAATCTTTTGAGTAATTTCTTCCACTAAAAGTCATACCTAAATGATTATCTCCTGTATGAAAAACTTTAAGCACTTTACATCCCACCTATTATTATTTAATCTCTTTATTGTATTTCTATAAAATTATAATAAATCCTGTAGGGAAAAAAAACCGTCCATTTCAGGACGGTTTTACATAATTTACTAGATATTTAACGCACTTCGCACATCATTTTGTAAAAGGCGTAATTGTTCTAGATCAGTAGTTTCACCATAAATTCTAAATAACGACTCAGTACCAGAAGGTCTAATAAGTACCCAACTACCGTCATCTAAGCTAACCTTTAATCCATCGACTTTAGATATATCTACTACCTGTTTATGACCTAACTCTTCTGGTTGCCATTTCTCTAATAAGCTTAATACACGTTCTTTTTCTTCATAAGTAGTATGCACATCTATTCTTTCATTCACTAATTTTCCGTATTTTTCATCTATCTCCTGTAAAATATCACTTAACGATGTACCTTCTTTTGCTATTAGTTCTACTATTAACAGACAAGCTAATATACCATCCTTTTCTGGAACATGTCCTAAAATACTCAATCCTCCACTTTCTTCACCACCTAGTACACACCCTTCTTCCATTAAATTTTTTCCAATATACTTAAAACCTACAGGCGTTTCTAGGATTTGTTCACCATAATGTTTTGCAATCCTATTTAACATTTGGGTAGTAGAAACCGTTTTAGTAACTGGTCCTTTTTCACCTTTTTTTAGTAAATGTAGATATAACATTGAAAGAACTTGGTTTGCTGTTATAAATGTACCGTCTTTATCAATAATTCCAAATCTATCAGCATCACCATCCATTGCGAGTCCAACATCGTAATTATTATCTTTTACCATTTGTGTTAATTCATCTAATACCTTTTCACTAGGTTCTGGCATTTTACCACCAAATAATGGGTCACGGTAGTTGTTAATAGCTGTTACATTACATCCTAATTCAGTTAAAACACGATCTAAATAACCTACTCCAGCACCATACATAGGATCAACTGCTATCTTAAGTCCTGAGTTAGCTATAACATCTTGATCAACTAAATCTTTTAGCTTAGTTATATACTGATCCATTACATTAATTTCTCTAACCTTACCTTGCTCTTGTCCTTTGGTATATGGGATATGTTTAATATCTAAACTTTCTTGTACTTTTCTCACATGTTTCTCTATAGAGTCTGTGATTTCAGGGAGTGCTGGTCCACCATAATATGGAATGAATTTTACTCCATTGTGAGATGGTGGATTATGACTAGCAGTAAACATTAATGCTCCAACTGCATGTTTTTCAACTACACTATAAGCAGTCACCGGAGTTGGCATAGCTTTATCACTAATGAGTATATTTAAACCATTTGCCATCAATACTTCAGCTGCTCGTTTAGAAAACTCTGGTGATAAAAAACGATTATCATATCCAATTACTAACACTTTTTCTGTTTGACTGGCTTCATTTAAATAATCAGCTATTCCTTGTGTCACAATTTCTACGTTCTTAAATGTGAAATCTTCAGCTATAACAGCTCTCCAGCCATCAGTTCCAAATTTAATGCCCATTTGTTTCACTCCTTATTTTATATCTTCCTTAATATTAATTTGATAAAAAGTTGTAAGATCCTTCCTAAAAACAAAAAGAGCCTTAACCGGCTCTTTTAATCTTTTTTACCACTATATGTAAAAGAGTCTTGATTCATTTGTATCAATCTTTCTTCTAGATTACCAATTACATTATTACAACTTCCACATATTAATTTATTTGAGTGAACCTTTCCTTGATAAACTCTCTTGATCCGTTTTTTATAACATCTTAAAACTTTCCCTTTACCAATTTTTTGATACTTAAATATTTTACTTTTACACCCTCCACATTTAATGGTCAGCAAACTTTCACCCCCAAAAAGACTGGTACTTAAGATGTGCTGTGAATTAGTACTTCAGCTGTTGCTAGGTTAGTAGAGACTGGAATATTGTGGACATCACATATACGTAATAGAGCTGTAATATCAGGCTCATGGGGTTGTGCAGTTAATGGGTCACGTAAAAAAATTACTAAGTCCACATTTCCAGTAGCAATTTCGCTACCAATCTGTTGGTCCCCCCCAAGTGGTCCTGACAAATGGCAATAAACGTCGAGTAAAGTATTTTCTTTAATCATTTTTCCAGTACTATTAGTAGCAGATAAAATATGTTTTTTAAATTGCTCTTGATGAGTCTTTACAAATTGAAGCATTTCTTCCTTTTTATTGTCATGTGCAATTAATGCAATCCTCAACTAATTACCTCCTATATCGCAATTAATTTACTTTATCTTATCAAAAACAGAATTAATATTAAAGTTTAATATTAATAAAGGCCCTAATAAGGGCCTAATATTAAGTACCGATCTTCCATGAGTTCAGATATTCTACTTGCTCACTAGTCAATCTTTCTAGTTCCATACCCATAGCTTCTAATTTTAATTTAGCTATACTTTCATCAATATGTTTTGGTACAGAATAGACATCATTCTTTAAGTTATGATCTCCTTTAGCTATATATTCAACAGATAACGCCTGATTTGAAAAGCTCATATCCATAACATCAGCGGGATGACCTTCACCTGCTGATAAGTTAACTAAGCGTCCCTCACCAATTGTATAAACTTTTTTCCCATTATTAAGCTGATATTCTTCAACATCCTTTCTAACAGTCTGTTTTCCATTAGACATTTCTTCTAATGCTTCTATATTTATTTCTACATTAAAATGACCAGCATTAGATAAAATACAACCATCTTTAATTTGTTCTAGGTGATGCTTATCTACTACATTTTTATTGCCAGTTGTAGTTACTATAAAGTCGGCCTTAGCTGCAGCTCTATCCATACTCTTTACATCAAAACCATCTAAAGAAGCTTCTAATGCTCTCACAGGATCAACTTCTACTACTGTAACTCGAGCACCTAATCCTTTAGCATCTTTTGCTACTCCTCTTCCACACCATCCATAACCGACTACTACAAACTTTGCACCTGCTAATAAGTAATTAGTTGCTCTCATTAACCCATCAATTGTTGATTGACCTGTACCATATCGATTGTCGAACATATGTTTAGTCATGGCATCATTAACTGCAATAACAGGATAATTCAAGCGATTATCTTTTGCCATGGCCTTTAAACGTGTAACGCCAGTTGTGGTTTCTTCTGTTCCTCCTAAGACATTTTTTAACAGTTCAGTTCTTTCACTATGAAGAGTATTTATTAAATCAGCACCATCATCTACTGTTATATCTGGTTTCATATCTAGTACAGTTAGAATTCTATTATAAAAAGATTCTTTATCTTCTCCTCGCTTCGCATAAGTAGGAACTCCATAAACTTCATTTAAAGCTTTTGCAACATCATCTTGTGTACTAAGTGGGTTAGAACCACATAAAGAAACGTCAGCTCCTCCATCTATTAATGTTATTAGTAAGTTAGCGGTTTTAGAGGTTACATGAAGACAAGCACCTACTTTAACTCCTGCTAAAGGCTTTTCTTGTGACCACCTTTTAGAGATACTTTCTAGTACAGGCATACGATTTCTAGCCCATTCAATCTTTTGTTTTCCTGCTTCTTTTAAATTAACTTCTGAACTCAAAATAAATCCCCCTTCAAATATTTTTTAAGAAACATATAACCACTAGTTAAGATTATATGATTGACACTCCACACGCATGAATGCGTGGGATTTTCGGGTAACTATGCGTCCTCTATTCATTTTCTGCTTTAGACAGCTCCCAAGCTAAGGGTATGCCAGTACCCTTCCCATACCAGTGCATATAGCAGTATAGGCTGATAGACTTTTGCTTACGCTACTCCATCTATCACAGGTGCATGGATGATGTTCATTCCTGCTACCCGATCTCGGTGGGTTTTAAAACCACATGAGCATTGATAGTTTCTGTCTTTTACATGGTTGCGATTTCTACATATGGGACAAGTTTGACTCGTATATTTTGGATCTACATATCCTACTGCTATACCTCTTAGTTTTACTTTGTACTCAATAAGTTACACATACTTGGGCGATCCATTTATTTGATTTTTTTGTGATGCAAAGTGTCCCTAACTTGTTTTTTAATAGATTCTGTTGATACTCTGTTAAAATAGCTTTTACTGCAATCCGTTTTGATTTACCATTGATGTACGCTGGAAATTCAATCGTGTTTTCTTTTATCCTATAGTTTTGGTTGTTCCATATGCAGACAGGCTTTTTTAAGACTGGTACTCTTTTTATCTTCTTAGATTTGCGGTAGACACTTTTGCTTCACGAATAGATCGATTTTTTACTGCACTTGGCATAGATGCTTGAATATCTTTTGACGACGCTTTAATTCTTTTTCTTCTTGTATCATTTATTGCTAGTACTTCAATTTTTTTTCAGTACATACTTCATGGACAATTTCTTTAAAACGCTGTTCTACCTTTTGATTAGAAAATATCTTTCTTCGATATCTTGGGCAGAAAACAAAGTGATAGTTAATTAAAGATACGGTTGTTTTAGTTCTTCTGTATTCTTGTTTCATATGATTTAATTGTATATGTTTTTGATTTATACTACAACTGTATTTTATTAAAAAAATAGGCTTTCATCCCACAATTGAAAGCGTGGGATGAAAGCCCTAATACTGTAATATGTAAATTTAATGATAGAACTTTAGAAGCAGTCATTAGACTGCTCCTAATTTAAATCATTATAAAAATAATGCACCTATTCGAGCTATTAATCCACCTATACCAAAGGCCGTAACTGTTGTTAATATCAGAATAAATGCTGCAGCTTTGAAATCAAACTCACGTGCAAGAGCTGCAATTATTGCAACACATGGTACATAAAATAGTCCGACAATCGCTCCTGTAAATAATTGTAATGTAGTTAAATCCATTTCTATTAGAGGTATGACTGTTAATTCTCGTCTAAACACACCTAATACTAAAGGTGTAGAAGCCTCTGCAGGTAGGTTTAACCAATTAACAACTAATGGACTTAATACTTGTCCTACTATTTCCATTACACCCGATTCATATAATAGTGCTGCTATACCGATTATACCGATCATAGGTAGCGCACCATCAAAGATATAGTTCTTCATTCTCAGCCATACTTTTTTTAATACTACATTTTTTCTAGGTGGTAATAATTCAGGTATTTCCATAATTGTATAAGGCCTAGCCCCTGGTAATGTTTTATCAAGGGTAATTCCTGCTAAAAATAATACTATCAGTGAAAATAAAAATACAGCTATCAATACAGAAATAGATCTTTCTGCTAATAAGGCAACAAAAGCTCCTGATTGCGCAACACAAGGAATTGCTAGTGATACAAGAGTAGAGACTGTTAATCGTTCTTTATAAGAATTTAAAGAGCGAGTTGCCATAATTGCTGGTATCCCACATCCATACCCTAATAAAAGAGGTACTACACTAGAACCAGGTAGGCCAAATTTATTTAATATCCCATCTAATAAACCGCCAAGCCTAGGTAAATACCCACTATCTTCCATAACACTTAATACGCTATAAAATGAAATAACATAAGGTAATACTAATGTAAACGGCCACTCTAACCCTTTAATTAAAAGCCCATACTCACCTATTAAAACACCGTAAATTAACCCGTCAGGTAAAAATGGCTCTACTAACCCTACCAGTGACGGAATTATCAAATTAAGAAAAAATGGTAATAGAATATACTGTCGAATTCCCATTCCTATTCCGACAATTGCACCAAAAGCTAAAAGTATGATCAAAATACTAATAGGCAATCCAGGCCAAGGTCTTACTAGTAATTCACCCCATTTTTGCCTTGTAGATTCAATTGTAGTCTCCGGTTTAGTTTTAACTTTTTCTGTTATTTCTTCAGCTTTTTTCCAAAGGTTTTCACTTTGATAATGATTAAAAGATTTAGTTTCAGTCGTAGATCCTACTGTCATGAAGCTTGAAATGACTTCATTTACTTTTTCAAATCCTTTTTTTTCTACTGCAACAGTAGGTACAATTGTAATACCTAAAACTTTACTTAGATATTCAATATCAATTTTCTCACCACGTTCTTCAATTAAATCCATTCTGTTAATAACAGCTGCTGTAGGTAAATTGTATTGAAGTACTTGTTGTAAAAGATATAAACTGCTTTCTAAGTTATAAGCATCTAAAACACAAATTACTGCCGCAGGTTTCTTAGATACATCTACATCATTAACATCATTAATATCAGAGCAGTGTGAATTATTTTTTTCATTTGCGTTACCTTGAAGCATATCTATAGCAACCTGTTCTGCCTCGTTAGAAGCTTCTAATGTATAAGTTCCGGGTACATCTATTAGGTTTGCTTTAGTACCATCTATATCTATTTCTCCAACTGTATATTCAACTGTTGTACCTACATAATTAGCAATACTTATATCTAATCCAGTTAAATTATTAAAAATAACACTTTTTCCTATATTAGGAGGACCAATTAAAAGGATATTACTCTTTTCTTGGCTATCTCTCACATAAATCACCGTCCTCATCTTCCGTCAGATTTTCTTTATTTATCTTTGGGATTAAGAAAACTGTCACAAATGCAGCAATTATTAATGGAACCCAAAAAGTAAAAACTCTAGTCATGAGTGCAATTGAAAAAGCTTCAGAAGTCATTAGTCCATCATAAGATAACAACAAAGCCATCGTCCCTTCAAAGGTTGCAAGTCCCCCTGGTAATAAAGGAACCATACTTACAAGGTAAGCAGTATAGGTAGCAACTATGACTACTGCTGGATTTAAATCAAATCCAAGCATTGCAGACACCATATACACTTTAATAGGGTAAAAAGCCCATACTATGAGACCAAGAGTAAATAGAGTAATTTTTTGAGTAGGCTTAGCAACTAGATCTCTTGATGTCTCTGAAGATTCTTTAATAAAATCATGAGCTTTCTTTATACCTCGTTTTAATTTTTGTAATAGCAAATTATTTTGTTCTTCTTTATAAGAAAAACTTATTCGATTAAATTTAAAAAATACAATAAATAAAATAAAAAATAACAATAAACCAATAAAAGCTATATAAACAAAAATCGGTAATTCAAAAACAAAAAAAGCAAAACTTAATGTAATAAAACTTATTAATATAAACGGTAATAAAGAGAAAAACTTGCTCACTACAGCTATAGCAGTCAGAGCCTGGTAGGACAACCCAGTTTTCTTTCTTATTAGGTACATTTTAAGGGTTTCGCCACCTATTTTTACTGAAGGGGTAACACTCTCTACAAATTTACCTGCTAAACTGATTGAGAACACATAAGTTAGAGCAATATATGAATTTTTTTGTTTTATCAGGTAATGCCAAATAAAAGCAGTTAAAAAGAGTGTCCCAACCTGAAAAATAGTCATAAATAAAAATTCTACAAAAGTTATCCTTCTAAGCACTTCATAAACATCATCGAAACCTAATAATAAAACTATACCTGTTATAACGACAATACCTAATACTAACAATAAAGATTTTCTCATCTTAGCACTCCTTATCCTATTGTAACTTGTATAAATAGGAGTCTTTAAATGTTTTCATCTTTTGAGATACTTTAGCATCTGGTGGGTATTTTTTGGATAAATAACCATATTCTAGACGATATTCTTTTACTGGTTGTCGAAAGATAGCACGAGCACCCGGTTTAGCCTTTTGTTGTAAATTTTTTAGTACTTCTTCTTTTTTATCAACTTGTAATGCTACCATTGCAACTGTAAAATCATTGGGTATATTTAAACTACCATCTGCATAGATAATTTTAATTTTATCGTCTAAACCAAATTTATTTAAACTATGTCTCGCTCTTCTAACTGCCTCCTCATCACGATCTAAGGCAATAACATTAGCGCCAGAAAGTTTCGCAACATGGATTGCTGTACATGGTATAGCACCACACCCAATATTCAAGACAGTATCATTTGAATCAATTTCTGCTAATTCTACTTCCTTTTTTACTACATTTGAGTAAAAATTAGAATAGATCAGAAAAGAAGGATAAAAGTTACAACTCACCTTTTCTAGTTTAGCAAATGCTTTTTTCATATTATTCCTCCTCTACTGCCTTGATCATGTTAATGAGAATCATTATCACATAAAATTAAAGAAAATTACTAATAAGTTTCTATCAAAACTTTTTTTGCAACATCCCGACTTATTGCAACATTTCTATCATCAATAGAACAAATTAATGGTCCTTTAAAAATTTCTTTTGCTTTAATTGTTACATGCTTTCCTTCTCTAAATCCCAGTGAAGCTAGTAAAGGATTAGAAGGAGTCTGATTTATCACACCATGTTGCCCCTCTTTTAAGTGGTCAAGAGGAACTTCTCTTAAAATTTCTTGTTTTAACATAGCCATTATACATCGCCCCTTTGAGCTATTTTAATGAAAATCATTCTCAATATACATCTTAATCTTACATTATTTCTTTGCTCTTGTCAATTCAATTTAAGAACTACAATGACAAAATTAGACTACTGTATATTTATTATAACTAATGTAAATATATACTTGTAAACGGAAATAATTCCCTAGCATTAAAAAAAGGAATATTTTATTCTTTATCGAATATGTGTTTTTAGTCAAACAAAGAACACAAAAAAGGATGTGATTTAATTTATGAAGATAAGAAAATCATTCAAGTTTACTTTAGTAATCAGTTTTTTCTCTTTACTATTCATGGGAACAAGTATTGTTCAAGGTCATGAGAAAGTTTCTGTATTAGTAAATGACAATGAAATTAATTTCCATGATCAAAAACCTTATATCGATAATAATTCTAGAACGCAAGTTCCTATAAGAGCTATTAGTGAAACTTTAGGGGCTAATGTAGATTGGATAAGTAACTCAAATAACGGACAAGTACAAATAAAACATAATGATAATACAGAAATTTTATTTACCATTGGAGAGTCACACTTTTTACGTAATGGCGAGACTATAAAAATGGATACTAAACCTAAAATAACTAACAACCAAAGAACTGTCCTTCCTTTAAGAGCAATGACTGAAGCTTTAGGCATACAAGTAGATTGGGATGGAACAAATAAGCACGTACTCATAACAACAGATAATGATATTAATGACAATTACATTAAGGATAATGACGAACATGAAGTAACTGAAACAATGAATGGAACAGCTTCATGGTATGGTTCTGATTTTCATGGTTCTAATACAGCTAGTGGTGAAACTTACGACAAAAACGCCTTAACTGCTGCTCACCCTACACTTCCCTTTGGTACTAATGTAAGGGTTACTTTTAAAAGAACAAATGAAAGTGTTATTGTACGAATAAATGATAGAGGTCCATTTTCTCCTGATCGGATTATCGATCTATCAAAAAAAGCAGCTGATACAATCGGATTAAAACCTCATGGTTTAGGTGAAGTAACAATTGAAGTTCTAGACAAATAGAAAAAAGCACCTTCAGGGTGCTTTTTCTAATATGATTATACTCTACCCTAAAACGTTAATACTAACAGAAAGCTGTCGCAATTGAGATAACAGGATATAAGTAGTCGAACGTTTTTTTAAAAAAGATGAAAATGTTCATAGTTTCTGTTGACGTACAAAAATTATCGTGCTATTCTATAAATGTCCTGCAGGATACAATTTAATTATTGATACTTAAAGTATCTCGTATATTTTCGGGAATATGGCCCGAAAGTTTCTACCGAGTGACCATAATAATCACTCGACTACGAGGTAAAAGAGTACCTAGGGTTCTAACTAATTATAGTTAGTCCAAGCGGTACTGGCCATGTAGTTGGCTACACCGAAGGGATAAAAGCCCAGGCGGTAGGTTTTGCTTCGATAGTAACCTACCACGCCTGGGCTTTTTTGTGTTTTCTTAAATTAGCACTTTGTAGACTAACTATAAAACAAGGAGGTATTAAAATGAAAAACTTTTTTGGATTTGATAAATATAACACTAATATGAAAACAGAAATTATAGCTGGTTTTACTACGTTTATGACTATGGCTTATATAATATTTGTTAACCCTGCTATGCTTGGGGAAACTGGCATGAATGAAGGTGCGGTTATGACTGCAACAATTATAGCAGCAGCTATCAGTTGTATTTTAATGGGAGTTTTAACTAATTATCCCTTTGCACTTGCTAGTGGAATGGGACTAAATGCTTTCTTTGCATTTACCATAGCACCTGAAGCTGGATGGGAAGGAGCACTTGCAGCTGTCTTTATTTCTGGTATAGCTTTTCTTTTATTAGCTTGGCTAGGCTTAATTAATAAAATAGATGACGCTGTTCCTACTTCTTTAAAAAAAGCTGTAGCAGCAGGAATTGGGTTGTTTATTGCATTCATAGGTCTAAAAAACTCTGGGATTATAATTGGAGATGCTGATAATTTATTAGCATTAGGAGATTTAACAGAAACTAACTCATTATTAGCTGTAATTGGTTTAATTGTAACAGCCTCATTGATGGCACTTAAAATAAAAGGAGCAATTCTAATAGGCATTATAGTAAGTACTTTTTTAAGTTTTTTTATGGGATTACAAGAATTCCCAACTGGGGTGTCAAGTTTTATTGGACAACCAGCCAGTCTATCTCCTATAGCTTTTCAACTTAGTTTCTCAAACATTTTTGATTTAGGTATTGTTACAATATTTGCTCTTGTCTTCGTTGACCTCTTTGATACTATGGGAACTCTTTTAGGTGCTGGAGCTAGAGCTGGGTATTTAAATGAAAAAGGCAACTTACCAAAGGTGAAAAATGCCATGATAGCTGACGCTATCGGTACCATGGGAGGAGCACTTCTTGGCACAAGTACTGTTACAACATATGTTGAAAGTACTTCAGGAATCAGTGAAGGAGGTAAAACAGGTTTTACTGCTGTAACTGTTGGCATACTCTTCCTTGTATCTTTATTTTTTGCTCCATTTGCTGGATTAGTTCCTGCAGAAGCAACAGCTCCTGCTCTTATTATAGTTGGTGTATTAATGGTAGGCTCTGTTAAAGAGATTGAGTTTGATGATTTTACAGAAGCATTTCCAGCTTTTATAACAATTTCTTTCATGCCTTTTACTTTTAGTATAGCTCATGGTATAGCAGGAGGTTTTATTGCTTATCCTTTAGTAAAACTATTTGCTGGTAAGACTGACGAACTAAATTGGTTCAACTATGCTTTAGGTATCATATCTATCTTACATTTTATAGGCTAAAAAGAAGGGGGATCCCCTTCTTTTATACTTTAATTGGTATGGGTTTAAAACCTAAATAATCACTAGAAACAAAGTAATATACAATCCCCTCTTTTTCGCCTATAAAAGCATTTTTATGATCTTCTCCATGTAGATGTCCATAAATACAAACCTTAACACCATACTCTTTTAACACTTCTGTAAAACTAGTTTTATCGTTATCCCTTGCAAAAGGAGGATAATGTAAAGTTACAATAAAATCTTGATAACCATCTTTAATTGCAGCATCTAAAGACAATTTCAGCCTGTTTATTTCTCTATTATATACTTTTTTATCATGATCTCTTTCTTCACATGGAGTTTGCCAGCCACGAGTTCCACAAATAGCAATTTTATCATTAAATGGATAATAATTGTTTTGAACTACAAAAAAACTCTCTGGTAAAGTTTCTTTCACTTTTTTGTAACTATTCCACCAATAGTCGTGATTACCTTTAAATAAAACTTTCTTTCCTGGAAGCTCATGAATAAAACAAGCATCTTTTTTAACTTCTTCTAACTTTAAAGCCCAGGAAAAATCGCCTCCAATAATTACTGTGTCATCTTCTGTTACTACTTCTTCCCAGTTTTCTTTAATCCTTTCATGATAATTTTCCCATAATGGTCCAAATACATCCATAGGTTTGTCTGCTTGAAGAGAAAGATGTAAATCACTTATAGCAAATAAATGCATATCTATCATCCTTTACTATGTAATCATTATCTAGCTAAATCTAAAATTATTATATCATATTACTATTCAGTATTATTTTGCTACATAATTCTTAAAAAAACAAGGTTAACTTGTATATAATTTGTTGATAGGTAAAAAATAACATATGAGGTGATCTGCTATGCTAAACAAATTCAAACTCAAAAAAAATATAGTCTACAGTATCTTACTAGTTTTTTTTCTAACACTTTTATTGTCTACAGCTATAGGTTGTGAACGAGTACCTGAGGAAGAGTTAGACAAAGAAAACGATGAGAATAATGAAGAGGAAGAAGATGATGATGAGGAAGAGGAGAATGAGGATGAGGATGAGGATGAGGATGAGGATGAGGATGAGGATGAGGAACTTGAAATGGGGCTTATTTAACCACCCAAAGGGGTGGTTTTTTTGTCTAATATAAATAAGCGATTTTAATCACACATTAAAAATTCATTAAGATACACAGGATTTTAATTGATTTTGTCGAAAAAAATGTTAATGAATCTTTAATCTTAGAAAGTGGGGGTTAAATGAAATATAACTTTACAGATCTAGTAAGTTTAGATGAGCTTAGGTCTACCCTTGAAAAGCTTTATTCACTTATAGAGTTACCTATGAGCATTGAAGATGTAAACCAAAATCCACTAATTAATATTGGGTTTAGTGATATTTGTAAAAAATATCATACACAAAATCCAAAAACTTTATGTCGGTGTAAAAGAAGTGGTGCTTTTGTTACTGATTATTTATATGAAAATGATTACATTACATATAGATGTCAAAATGGTTTAATAGACATGGCATCACCTATTATTATAGAAGGAGAACATGTAGCTACTTTCCTTATTGGACAAATTTTTTTCCAAAAACCAGATAGAGATTATTTTAAAAAACAAGCTATAAAATTTGGTTTTAACGTAGATGAATACTTACAAGCACTTGATAGAATACCTGTATACTCAAAAGAAGACGCCTATAAAATTATGGACTATTGTACCAATTTTGCTCAAATACTTACTAAATTAGGGCTAAACAATCTAAAAGAAATCAAGCATAAAAATAAATTAGAAGAGAATGAAAAGAAATATGATCTCTTAATAAATGGCATTTCTGACATTACCCTTTTGTGTAAGATCGAAAAAGTTAATGATTTAAGAATAGCAAAGGTTAACAAGAACTTTCTTAAAAAAATTAACTTAACGGAAAGTGAAGTAGTCGGAAGCTTATTAAAGGAGATCATAAATAATAATTTATATACTAAATTAAATGATAAAATAAATACTGCAATAAAAGAAAGAAAAAAAATGCAATTTGAAATCTTCAATTTGAATAACTACTATGACATAAAATTAATGCCGTTAGAGTGTGATGAATATATTAAACATTTAATTATTACAGCTTCAAATATTTCGCACAAAAAGGAAATGGAAGAATATAGACTACAATTAGAAAAACTAGAATCTGTTGGCTTTTTAGCAGGCGGTATTGCACATGATTTCAATAATTTATTAACAGTCTCCATGGCAAATATCTCACTAGCCAAAAAATATATCTCAGAAGAAAATGAATATAACAACACTAAAGTACTCAACTTATTAAACGAAACTAATTCAAGTTTTAATCAGGCGAAAAATTTAACACAACAGCTACTTACCTTTTCAAAGGGGGGGCTCCTGTTGTAGAAACTACATCAATAAATGAATTGTTAAAAGAATCCGTCACTTTTACTTTACGAGGTTCTAATGTAAAGTATCAATGTAATATTGATAATAGACTATTTCCTGTAGAAATTGATAAGGGACAAATAAGTCAAGTTTTAAACAATATTATTATTAATGCAGATCAGGCAATGCCTCATGGAGGTAAGTTAATTGTTAATGCTGAAAATTTCAATATAACTGAAAAGGATAAAGCTTTACCTTTACCTAAAGGTGATTATGTAAAAATTTCCATAAAAGATTTTGGGCCCGGTATCCCAAAAGATATCTTAAATAATATTTTTGACCCTTACTTTTCCACAAAAGAACAAGGTAGTGGTTTAGGGTTAGCTACAAGTCTTTCAATTATTAATAAACATGGTGGACATATTAGCGCCAAATCACAAGTTGGAGAAGGTACAACTTTATATATTTATCTTAAAGCATCTAATAAACAGAAAATTAAGAAAAAGAAAACGAAACCAAAGTTAGATTCAAATGAAAAAAAGAGCAATATCTTAATTATGGATGATAAAAAAAATATACGCGAGTTATTATACGAAATATTACATTCTTATGGTTATAAAGTTAGCTGTGCAAAAGACGGTGAAGAAGCAATCCAAATTTTTAAAAATACAAAAACTCGATTTGATCTAGTAATATTAGATTTAACTGTTCCTGGCGAAAAAGGCGGAAAAGAAGCAATTAAAGATATCAAAAAAATTGATCCTCATGTAAAAGCAATAGTAACTAGTGGTTACAGTGAAGATCAAGTTCTTTCAGATTTCCATTCGTATGGATTTCATTACTATATAGAAAAACCATTTGGAATCGAAGAAGTTATTTCTGCTATAAATAACTTAAATATTACATAAAAAAAGATTAAGCTTAAATAACTTTCTCCCCTTTTAATAAAAATTAAGATTCTTACCAAAAGGGGAGGGTTTTTGAGTCTGTCAAGTGATTTGTATAAACATTCCGATAATGACACATAAGAATAACTTAATATAATCTCCTCATTAATCATTAAATAGCTTTGCCCTCTTCCCTAGTAGCTTTTTCATCAGGAGAATCTCCCGTTATCTAAAGACATAGCCTCCATCCCCAATATTGAAGTTACTTGATTAAACTATCTTTTGAAGTAAGCCCGGTACCGAGCTTCAGGCGCTTGATATATTATAATAATACTTTTTTCTTACCATATAGGTGTAGGTATCTTTTGATCACCTGGTGTTAATTTTTTCTTATAATCTTCTAAATATGGAACTTCATCTCTTGCCCAATTAAGAGTCTCCATATCAATAGCCCTTATTAACAGTTCTTCTTTTTTACTTGAAGCTTCTGCTAACTCGTCTCCCATCGGGCTTATTAGTCTACTTTTTCCACACGTATTATTTCCTACGGTATTAACACCTAAAACAAAAACTGTATTATCAAGGGCTCTTGCCGGAAGCTGAATATCCCACCTATGTGAAGCTGACATACTCCAAACAGAAGGACAAACTATAAGTTCAGCACCCTCTAAAGTAAGCAATCGACTTGTCTCAGGAAATTCCATTTCATAGCAAATTAAGATTCCGATCTTACCTACTTTAGAGTCAAAAGTAGGATATTCCATATCAGAAGCGTCAAAAATTTGTTGTTCTCTTCCCCATAGTAAACTCTTTTTTACTACTCCCCTAACTTCACCGTCATGATCTATAACTGCTGCAGCGATATAAATTTTACCTTCCTCTTCAAGAACAAAAGGACATACAATTGATACATCACCTTTTTTAGCTATTTCCTTAAAGGTTGACACGGTTTTACCATCAGGCTTTTCAGCAAGTTTTTCAAAAGATTTTCTAGATAAATAATAACCAGTAGTCCATAACTCCGGAAAAACTAACAGATCAACATTTTCTTCAAGTGCCTTATGTGCAAAATGTACTCCTCTTTTCAGATTTGCTTCTACATCGTTCATAATTGGTGTCATTTGTACAGCTGCTACTTGAAACATAAAAACACCTCCTCACTAAAACTTCACACCATCCTAACACATTAAAGTTAAAGCTTAAAGTGGGAAAATAAAAAAACCACTCGTTAAATTATAACATAGGCGAGTGGCGAAATTATAACTATATATTAACTAACCTTTCACACCGTATCTTGTTCGTTCTTATTAGTCTTGACTATTGTTAAAGTTTTATTATTATTTTCTCTTAAATCTAGATCATATGGATCGATGTTTTTGTCATTTTCTCTTATAATTCTTAATTTGGGTCTTAAAGTAAATTTTTCAAAGTTTTCAATTACTAAACCAACCCGATTATCATTCAATGTTACTTCTGTACCAATTGGAAATACTGCAACTTTTTTAAAGAAATGTCCCACTACTTTTCTATCAAAAAATGATCCAGCACCACCTAGTATATATTCCATAACTTCCGATGGTACGTAACCTTTTCTATAGGGTCTATCGGAAGTCATAGCATCAAAAACATCAGCTACAGCAACTATCTTACTATATATATGTATTTCATCATCATTTTTTCCTTCCGGATAACCTTCTCCATTAACTCTCTCATGATGCTGTAGAGCTATTATTTTCGAAGTAGAAGGAATTTCATTATTCTCTTTTAATTTGTCATAGCCTTGTTTAGTATGTTCCTTAACAACCTCAAATTCTTCATCTGTTAACTTCCCTTTCTTATTAATTAGTTCATTTGAGACATTAACTTTTCCTATATCATGTAATAACGCACCTAAACCAATTTTATAAAGACTTTCCTGGTTAAATCCCATGGATAATCCAACAATAATTGATAAAACTGCAACATTTACACAATGATGAAAAGTATATTCATCATACATTTTTATATCTACCATATCAACTATTAAATTTTTATTAGATATAATATCCTCTAACAACTTATCAACGATACCCTTAAGCTCTAATACTTGAACAGCTGAAACCGTTGTTTTAGCCTTTACAGAACGAAAAGTCTCTTTCATATGATTAATAGATTCTCGTCTTAATTCTTCAGTAATTAGATCATTTACTTCAACATCTTGTAGTAGCTTATCTTGAATATACACACTAGAATACCCAAGTTGTTTAATTTTGGGAACATACCCTTCTTTTAAAGTAGCTCCCTCTTGTAACAGTTTATTGCCATTCTTACTATACACTGGTCTAGCTAAAATCATGCCTTCTTGTATATCATTTACATTTATTAGCCTCAATGAAAGGCACCCCCATTAACTGATACATTTATTTTTCTTGATTATATAGGTAGAGGTTGTATTATAAATTAGGTATTTTAACGTAATTTCTTGTTTTAAAAAATTTCGCGTTCATATAATTACAATTATTGGTAAATTAGTATATAGCTATTATATTACAATACAAAAACCTTAGTAAATTTACAATGGGAAGTTTGAATTATATTTTTCTAACAGTAGGACTTCTACATCAAATAATTCTATTCATATCATCATATTGTTTATATATCTTAAGATTAAGGAGGTGAATTAGTTAAACTATATCACAAAGCTTCAAAGAAAGGAGTTAAAAATGGAATTTAATCTTTCTCCTGTAATTGTAAGTATCTTTATCGCTTTCTTTTTATGTTTAACTTTTAGTGGAAGTCAGGTTTTTTCTTCAGATGATGACTTAACTTTATTCATTAACGATGAACTACAAAAAGCAGATATGTTTTTAGAAGATGGTCGAACCAAAATAGATACACAAATAGTCGAAAGATATCTCGATGATAGTTTCGAAAAAGAGTATGTCCAATTAAGAGATACTTTTGAAAAAGTAGGTTTTGTATCCTGGGACAGTTCAACCAGCACAATTGAAATTGATATTGAAGTTTCACAAGAAGAACAATTTATCTCAAAGTTAGAAATAGATAAAGCAATCAATCACATTAAAGCCTTATCTGAAAATATAGGAACACGTCCAGCTGGTTCTAAAAATGAACATCAAGCAGCAGAATATCTAAAAGAATATTATAATGAATTAGGTTATGAGGTTAATAAACAAGATTTTTCAGTTGATTATGCTGGACCTAATAATATGACTTTGGGAACTGTAACAATTAAAGATGGTGAAAAGTGGTATGGTGACATAAGTTATAAATATGAAGAAAAAGAGTATGATTGGGGAACTTATCAAGAGTGGCATGGAACAGAATGGGAAATGGGCGCTTCTGCTAATGGAAAAATTCTAGGTGAAGAAATCACTGGTGAGGTTGTTAATGTTAAATATAAAGATGAGCACTTTACTGACGATATTGAAGACAAAATTGCTTTAATTAATAGTGATGAATTAGAAAACACCAAAATAGCAAAAAAAGCAAAAGATAATGGTGCGAAAGCAGTGATCCTCTACATTACAGGGGGTGGCCGTGGAAATTTAGGAGAAGCTTTTGATCCTCGATTAGAAAAGCAGTTAGATATTCCTGTATTAGGAGCTGCAAAAATCCATGGTGTTTGGTTAGAAGAAATGATAGAAGTTGATAGTGAAAAAGAACAAGGATTAGAAATAAGTTTAAATACTTATCAAAACATGGACCTTACATCATATAACGTAGAAGCTATCAAATCTGCTGAAAGTGATGATGCTCCAATCGTCGCCATTACAGCTCATTATGATAGTGTCATAGCCTCCCCAGGCGCTAATGATAATGCCTCTGGTACTGCAGCTACTATGGAACTAGCTAGAGTATTTAAGAAGTTTGATAATGATGTGGAACTTAGATTTATAAATTTCGGGGCTGAAGAAGTAGGCCTTGTTGGTTCTTTCTATTATGTAGATCAATTATCTAAAGATGAGTTAGAACGTTTTGAAGGAGTATATAATGCTGACATGATTGCAACAAGTGATCCATACATCGAATCTTTATTTGCTGTCACAGTTGATGGAGAGTCTAATTCAGTCACTGAAAATATTATAGAAGCTGACAAACGTTTAGAACATGATCATACAGACACCGGTCATTTTGCAGCTAGTGATCATCTACCTTTCCATCAAGCTGGTATAGATGCTGCATTATTTATTGATATGGCAGGTGAAGGTACTCCTGAAGATTATTATATTGAACCTATTTATCATACACCACTAGATACCATTCAGGATAATATATCACAAAAGCGACTTGAAACTGCTCTAGAAATCATAGGAAAAGCAGTCTTTAAAGAAAGTATAAATTAAGAGTCTGTCAAGTAATTGGTGTAAACATTCCGATAATGACCTATAAGAATAACTTAATTACAGGATAAAATGCTGAAGAAATCGAGGGAGTTTCCTTAGATAAGGGGAGCATCTCCCTCGATTTATC